>JAYRFD010000716.1:0-2326 GCA_041908565.1 Polyangia bacterium
GCGCAACATCCGCAACACCGAATCGGTCAAGCACGGATCGGCTTCGTGGGACCGCACGGTGTCGACCATCTTTGGCACCTGGATCACGCCGGTGGTTGCGCTGTCGCGCACACCCGAAGATCGCGACCGCAGCAGTGCGGCCTTGTCCCAGGCGCTGTCCACCGGCCAGCCCCCAATGGCCGAGCGCGTCGAGACCATCACGCGCTACGTTCCGCCAGCCGCCGATCAGAACGAGCGCATCGAAAAGCTCAAGGCACTGAGAACCCGCGTCGATGCCCTGCCGAGCGAAAAGATTCCCGACGACGCGCGCAAGTTCTTGGACGAGTGGATTCCACCAAGCGGTATCGCGCCGATCACGGTCGACAGCGTCCCAGAAGCCCTTCGCGGTCCGTTTCAAGAACGCAGCGGCGAGACCGGTCACACCGCCTTGGTCTTCCCATCCCTGGCCATCGACTTCGACGATTCCCGCAACATCGTGGCCTTTGCCAGTCGCGTGTACTCGACCCCACTGCCGCAGGGATCGGTGGTCGGCGGCGCCTTCCTGGTGCTGGCCGAGATCATGCGCGTGCTGCAACAGGATGCGCTGCGCCTGATTGGCATGGTCTGTCTGCTGGTTGGTGCGGCACTGGTGCCGATCTTTTTCAACCGCTTGGTGCGCGTGCCGGTCGTCGTGTTGACGGTGACTGCGGTCGCGGTGGCATCTCAGCTGATGATGATGGCGTTTGGCGTGCGCTTGAACATGCTGAACTTCGCGGCCTTGCCGATCACGATCGGCGTCGGGGCGGATTACATCGTCAACCTGCTGGGGGCGATGGACTCGCTGAAGGTCGACGCGCGTGAAGCGACGGCCCGCATGGGCGGCGCCATCCTTCTGTGCTCGCTGACGACGATCTTTGGCTACTTCACGCTGCTTCTTGCAAGCTCTGGCGCGCTGCGCAGCTTTGGCCAGGCCGCCGTACTGGGCGAGATCACTGCCGTCAGCATCGTCCTGATTGTCTATCCGGCGTTCGCCAAGCGGCACGCCCAATCGGGCTCGTGATTCGGGCTTGTGACCCGTTGTGACACCTCCTTGTCGCGCAGACTGAACATGCTTGAAGCCTTGACCTCTGTTGCTCCGTCGTCGTCGGCCCCCAGCTTTGCTGAGCATCGGGCTGCCCTTGCGCTTTTGGAAGCGATGATTCCCGGAGGCCAGCGCGTGCCGCCCGGGGACGAGGCGACTTTGGCGCGCGCCGAAGAGCTGGTGCGCGAGATCTCGCCCGGCTTTCTGCCCATCTGGCGATCGGCCCAGCGAGCGCTGTCGGCCGCGGCCGTCGCCAGCACGGGGCGGCCGTTCTATGCCCTGGACGCTCGCACGCAGCAGGATCTGCTGACCCGCTGGGCCAAGCACCCGGTGCTGCGCGGCCCGTATTCGCTGGTCCTGCTGGCGTACAAGATGGTCCACTTCGATCGTCCGCACGTGAACGACCGTCTGGGTGGGCGCTTCGATGTGGTGCGTGACATCGAACAGCCGCGTTGGTTGTCGCAGGTGCAGCGCGGCGAAGATCTGAATCCCGACGAGATCATCGACTGCGACGTGGTCGTCGTTGGCACCGGAGCCGGTGGCGCCGTGGTCGGTCGCGAGCTAGCCGAGCGCGGCTATGCCGTGGCCTTCGTCGAAGAGGGTGATCTGTATCGGCGCGATGCTTTCGACGGTCGCGCCATTGACGCTTATCGCCGCTTCTATCGCGCAGGCCTGATCTTGGGCAACGCGCCAATCCCCGTCTTTATGGGCCGCTTGGTCGGCGGATCGACGGCGGTAAACGGCGGCACGTGTTTCCGCACGCCGTCGTGGGTGCTGGATCGCTGGTGCGAAACGATGCGCACCGATGACTTCACGCCGACCGCCATGAACCGCTACTTCGAACACGTCGAACAGTTCTTGGAGATCGCTCCCACCGATGAGCGCTTCCTGGGACCCATCGGCGGTGTGTTCGCGCGCGGCTGCGGCAAGCTGGGCTGGCGCTATCACCGCATTCGTCGCAACACGCCCGGCTGTCAGGCGTCTGGTTTCTGCGACTACGGCTGTCGCACCGACGCGCGACGCAGCACCAATGTGTCGTACATCCCGGCTGCCTTGTCGCGATCGGCCATGCTGTTCACCCGCTTGCGGGCCGAGCGCGTGCGGGTCGAAAACGGGCGCGCCACAGGGCTTGATGCCGTCACCCGCAACGGCGATACGATTCGCATCAACGCTCGCGCGGTGATCCTGGCTGGCGGCGCCTTGCCGACGCCTCTGTTCTTGCAGCGGCAGGGCATCGCGACATCCAGCGGCCAGGTCGGTCGTAAC
>JAYRFD010000717.1:0-1607 GCA_041908565.1 Polyangia bacterium
CAAGGCCACGCCGGTCCCGACGGACTCGGGGACTAGCGCGCGCAGGGTGCCGCTGCGCACAAGCTGAATGGGCGCCGACCAGTACGTCCCCGCCCAGTGCAAAACCGGACCCTCTCCGACGGCCAAAACGTCCCGGCTGCCCGATCCGCGGACCTTGCGCAGCGTCTGACCTTGCGGGCGCGGGTGTTCCCAGCAGAAGGCATCGGATCCACACACGCTGTCGCGTTCAAAGACGATCTCGATGGTGCGAGTGTCGGCGCCGATGGTCACCTCGCAGCCACCGGGGCTGACGTCGCAGCCATTGACCAGACCGACATACGAGCCTCGCGATTCGCTGTCGATGACCGCTTGCACGCGCAGCTTGGTGCCAAACGGATACACCTTGCTGGTCTCGGTGGGCGCCAGAGACGACACAGGACACGTCGAGCCGGGCGAATCTGGGAATGTGAATCGTAGTGACGTTTCATCCGACAGAATCACTGTGCCCGCGCCATCCCCCAGCTTGCGAATGAGCAGCTGACAGCCGACGCTTTGGGCGACAGAAATGGCCGCGGCATAGCGACCTGGCCCCGGAATGTGTAGCTGCGTCGTGCCGGCCTGCGCCGTGCAGCCATCAGGCCCCTGCGCTGAAACTGCGATGTTCAAGTCGCCGGTCGTATGAACAGGCAGGCGAATCTCGACGTGCGACAGGTCGTTGCGCAGCGGCGGCAAGGCCAGGTCGGGCGGGCGTCCATCCAAGGTCAGATCGACGCGCAGGCTGGTGATGCCGCCGGACAGCCCCGACACATCAAGAACCACCACCGGGCTGCCGTCTGCACTGCAGCGCAGGCCCATGCACAGCAAGAACAGCATCGCCCACAGTCGCGGCAGCCAGCGTTGCATGATGGTTCCTCGGTTCGTTTGGCGGTTCGTTTGCACGTTTGTTTGCGCCTTGGTTTACGCGTTGGCTTACGCGTTTACTTGCGCCTTGGTTTACGCGTTCGCTTACGCGTTTACTTGCGCCTTGGTTTCCAGGTTCGGGTGCGGCCCCGCGGGGTCGCTTGGCCGGCCTGCGCAGCGCGTCGTGCTTAGGGGTCCTGACGCAGAAGCAGACGCAGCGAAGCCACGCCTTGCGGTGATGCAGTGGCCACCTTCACTGACGAAAAAAGAGCCCTCGTCGCATCGCCTTTGCAGATCGGAATTTCTGTTTCTGCTGCGTCCTGACAGGGAAGCTGCAGAAGCTCGCACATTCGACGATCGGCGCGCGAAAGGGGCTCTCGACTGGCGACCACGCGCAGGTCCTGCAGGCCGGCTGGATCTTGCAGATAAAACGTCCCCTCGGCGGGAATGCGCACAGGACAGCGCGCGGCCACGCGTGGACTGGTCGCAGAAGCCGAGCCCGTTTTGGCAGCGCGTGGAAACAGCAGGCTGTCTCTGCACGCAGGGTCGAACATGACGGCATTCAGATAGGCCGGCTGGCTGGTGCGCAGCAGGAAGTACAGGTGATCGCCCGAATGAAGCGTCTCGTTTTCAGCCAGCGGTCGTTCGCTTTTTCCCTGAACCAAGACGGCTCGCAAAGACACGCTGAGGGTGTCGTCTTGCGGCATTTCCTCGACGGCGGGGGCGAC
>JAYRFD010000718.1:0-6382 GCA_041908565.1 Polyangia bacterium
CGACGCAAACAGCTTGGCCATGGCCGATTCCTTGCTGTGCCGCACGCCGCGATCTTTCAGGGCGGCCGCGCGCAGCGTCAGAAGGCGAGCCGCGTCAAGCTCCGTCGCCATGTCGGCCAGCTTCCACTGGATCGACTGATGGTTGGCGATGGGCTGACCGAAGGTCTTGCGTTCCAGGGCATAGCGACCGGCGTCTTCATAGGCCGCTCGCCCAATGCCCAGGGCCTGCGCCGCGATGCCAATGCGTCCCCCGTCAAGGGTGGACATGGCGACCTTGAAGCCCTGGCCGACCTCGCCCAACAGCTGGCTTTTCGGGACAAACACATCGTCGAGGAAGATCTGGCACGACTGCGATCCGCGGATGCCCAGCTTCTTGTCCGGCGGGCCAGTGCGCACACCCTGCGTGTTCATCGGCAGGATGAAGGACGTGATGGCCTTGTGCCCGGAATCGCGGCCCGGTGGATCGGCCATGCAGAACAGCACGCAGACATCGGCGACGGGGCCGTTGGTGATCCAGTTCTTGACGCCGTTGATGATGAAGCCGTCTTCGCCGTCGGGGCCCTTGGCGGGGCGGGCGATGGTCTTCTGCGCGGCGGCATCCGATCCGGCCTCGGGTTCACTTAGGGCAAAGCAGCCCAGCAAACGGCCTTGGGCCAGCGGCGAAAGCCAGCGCTGCTTCTGTTCTTCGGTGCCGAACTTGCAGATCGGGTCGCAGACCAGCGAGTTGTTGACGCTCATGATCACGCCCGTCGAGCCGCAGGCGCGCGAGATCTCTTCCAGCACCAGCACGTACGACACGGTGTCCAGGCCGGCGCCGCCGTACTGCTCGGGGATGGCGATGCCCATGAAGCCCAGCTCCGCCATGCGCGCGACGAGCTCGCGGGGGTGGCGGTGGTTGTGATCGATCTCGGCGGCCTTGGGTAGCACCTCGTTCTTGGCGAACTCGGCGGCGACCCGCTGCGCCATCTGTTGCTCGTCCGTAAGTTGCAAATCCATACGCGTGTTCCTCTTGCATGCGACCTTGCCACGAAGCGACCGTCGCGGGCAAGAACGGCAGCACCGAGGCGCATCGCCGCTGCAAACGCTGCGACCCGCTCGCTCGCAAAGTCGTTGTCGCCGCCAGCCAGAGCGACTAGCGTGTGCAGCGTGTCGTCGAAGCCCCCCGGTCACGCTGGGCAACCGTCGTCTGCTCTGGATCTGCGCCTGCGGTCGCAGCTGCGTCGGACCGATGTGGTGCGCGCGGTCCGGCGGGCGCTGCAGTCGGCTGGGGTCGCTGATGATCCCCTGGTCGTCGCGTGTTCAGGCGGGCCCGATTCGACGGCGCTGATGGTGGCTGTGGCCCTGTTGCGCGAAGCCGAAGGAGCACTTTCGCACGTAGTCAGCGTCGACCATCAGCTTCGAGCCAGTGCGGCGCAGGAAGTCCGCGATGTCGTCGCGGTGGCGCAGCATCTGGGACTTACCGGGCACGCGCTGCGGGTCTCTGTGCCCAGCGGGCCTTCTCGGCAGGCGCAGGCGCGGATGGCTCGCTATGCCGTGCTCGTCGCGCAAGCTGAGCAGCTGGGGTCAGGCTGGATCTGCCTTGGCCACAGCCGCGATGACCAAGCCGAGACCATGCTGATGCGCTGGCTGGCGGGCGCTGGCACGCGCGGCTTGGCGGGCATGCAGGCGGTCGCCCATCCATCGCTGAATCGGCCTTCCCGTGTTCGTTTGCTGCGACCCCTCTTGTCCATCTCGCGGGCGCAGATCGACGCGTTCTTGCAGGCTGCGGCTCCGCTTATCGCCCCGCTTCCTATCGACGATCCCAGCAATCGCGACCCGCACTATCTACGTGCGCGCTTGCGACACGATGTGCTGCCGACCCTGCGCCGGGTCGCACCACACCTCGATGCTCACCTGCTTGAACTGGCCGATCAGCTGCATCACGACGCCGAGTATTTGGACCAGCAAGCGCGCCTTGCTGTGTCATCGCTGCTGGCGTCGGGGTCAGTCCATGCAGAAGCGGCCGGCCCCGATAGGCTGGCTATCTCCGTCGCCCAGCTGTCGTCTTTGCCGCCGGCGCTGGCCGCCCGCGTGTTTCGCCTGCTGCTTGGGACAGAGCTTGGGGCGCGTCACGTCCTGGCCCTGCGCTCGCTATGCGTCCGGACCGGGGGGCGAAAATGGCTGGATCTTCCGGGCTGTGGGCGGGTGGAACGGCGACGTGACCTGCTGCTGTTTTCGCGTCGAGCCCCTGCAGGGGCGACACATTCTGCGGTGGCGCAAGCTGGCGCAGCCGCTGCACTTCAGCCGAACTCGGAACACCCCGTGCTCGACGGATGGGAACAGGATGCTTAGGTTGACTGTCATCCCTCGTGTGCAATAATGGCAAGACTTCGCACCGGGCTGGCGATACCGCAGGATACAGAGGGTCGGTCCCTGCACACGGCAAACACAGCAAGCCAGCCTCATCGACGGTAATCTGCGAAGTCTCCCCCTTCTAGTTTCAAGAGGTGTGTGTTGCGTCAGACGCAGAAAACAATCCTGGTCTGGGTGATGATGGCGTTGGCCTTCGTCGTCGCCTACGAGCTGATTTTGGGGGCTCGCAGCCAGAACGAAAAGCGCCCCAGCTTCAGCGACTTTATGCAGGCCATCGAGAAGACTCCGGCGCAGATCGAAAACGTCCGCATCGATGGTCAAGAGTACGTCGTCAGCTACAAGAAGCAGCCGCCGGACGACAAGGTCAAGCTGGTCGGCCCGTCGGAGCTGTCGCAAGGACACGTCCTTTCGGCACTCGACAAGGCCGGCATTCACTACGAGATCGAAAAGCGCGATGACAGCGGCTGGCTGACGCTGCTTTTGGGCAGCCTGCTGCCCATGGTGGTCATCGTCTTTCTGTTCTACGTCATCATGCGGCAGATTCAGGCCGGCGGCGGCAAGGCCATGAGCTTCGGCAAGGCCAAGGCCAAGCTTCTGTCCGACAGCCAGAACAAGGTGACCTTCACCGACGTCGCCGGCGTCGAGGAAGCCAAGGACGAGCTAGAAGAGATCGTCGCCTTCCTCAAGGACCCCAAGAAGTTCACGCGACTGGGCGGTCGCATTCCCAAGGGCGTCCTGATGATGGGCCCTCCCGGCACCGGCAAGACGCTGCTGGCGCGGGCCATCGCGGGGGAAGCGGGCGTGCCCTTCTTCAGCATCTCGGGCAGTGACTTCGTCGAAATGTTCGTCGGCGTTGGCGCCAGCCGCGTGCGCGACCTGGTCGACCAGGGCAAGCGCCATGCGCCCTGCATCATCTTTATCGATGAAATCGATGCGGTTGGTCGTCATCGCGGCGCCGGCTTGGGCGGCGGTCACGACGAGCGTGAACAGACCCTGAATCAGCTGCTGGTCGAGATGGATGGGTTTGAGTCGAACGACGGCGTCATCATGATCGCCGCGACCAACCGTCCCGACGTGCTCGATCCCGCGCTGCTTCGCCCGGGTCGCTTTGACCGCCGTATCGTGGTCCCGCGCCCCGACGTCAAGGGCCGCGAAGGCATCCTGCGTGTCCACGCGCGTCGGGTCCCCATCGGACCGGATGTCGATCTGGCGGTTGTATCGCGGGGCACCCCGGGCTTTTCTGGCGCCGACCTGGAATCGCTGGTGAACGAGGCCGCTCTGCTGGCAGCCCGTCGCGACAAGAACATGGTCGAGATGCGCGACTTCGAAGAGGCCAAGGACAAAGTCCTGATGGGCCCCGAGCGCAAGTCGATGGTCATCTCGGAAAAAGAAAAGCGCATCACCGCCTATCACGAAGCGGGGCACACGCTGGTCGCTCGCTTGATTCCCAACGCGGACCCGGTGCACCGCGTCACCATCATTCCGCGCGGTCCGACGCTGGGTGTCACGCAGCAGCTACCCGTGGAAGATCGCCTCAATGCCACCAAGGACTGGGCCGAAGGGACCATCTGCGTGCTGATGGGCGGTCGCGTCGCCGAAGAGCTGATCTTCGGTCACCTGACGACGGGCGCTGGCAACGACATCGATCGGGCGACAGATCTGGCGCGCAAGATGGTCTGCAACTGGGGCATGAGCGAAAAGCTGGGACCGCTGACCTTCGGTCGCCGCGAAGAGCACGTGTTCCTGGGGCGCGAGCTTGCGCAGAGCCAGAACTACTCCGAAGAGACGGCGCAGATCATCGACTCGGAAGTGAAGCGCATCGTCCTGCACCAGTACGGTCATGCGCGCACGCTGCTTGAGACGCACCTGGATCAGCTGAAGGGCCTGGCGGAAGCGCTTCTGACCAACGAGACGCTGTCAGGCGATGACATCGACGTCGTCATCAAGGGCGGGACCCTACCGCAGCGCCCGGCCCGCCCCCTGAGCAACCGCAGCGACGCCAACTCGGACTCGGCCAGCGTGTCTCCGGGCTTGCTCAGCCCCAGCCTGCTGCCGACGCCCACCCCCGAAAAAGCCTAGCGCATCGTCCCCAGCCTCCTCGGGCGTCACCCCGCTCGCTCGCCCCTCTGTCCCGCAGCTCCTTCCCCGTCTGAAATCAGCGCATCGCTCTGGCTGCAGCCTCGTTCCTCCGGCTTGTCCGCGGGAACCCACGCCCTCATTCCCCCCTTTTTCGTCCCCGCTGGGCCGGCGGTGCTGGCATCCCGCTGGCTGCGGTTGCTTGCCAGGCAGCTGGCGCGGCTACGCGGCGTCTGACGGTCCGCGCCGTCGGATGCGGTGTCCGTGGTTCATTCCGTGTCGTCCGGGGCGCGCGAAGGGGCAGCGCTCGCCGAGGCGAGCTGATGCGGGCGCTGCCGGCCAGCCAACGCGAGCGGGTCGCAGCAAAACCAGGCAGCGAAGAGACCAGGTAGCAGAGAGAGCAGACAGCAGAGGGACCAAGCGGTGGAGGGACCCGGCAGAGGAGAGGGCAGGGGGGCGCGGCGACGGGGCAGGGCGGGGGAACTAGCCAGGCAGCTCGGCAAGCTCGGCAGCGGTGTCCAGGTCCTGGCCAGCTTGGTTGAGCTCATCGACGACGGTCTTCAGCTCTTCGCCCAGCTTGGATGCACCGACGGAGCGGTGCCGCACAGCCGCCAAGCGCAAGCGGTCCAGCGTGGCCACTTGGTGGTGCAGGCGGGCGATGGCGCGCTGACGGCCTTTTTCAATCTCGTCGAGATAGGTCAGCTGTTCGCGCAGAGCGGACAGGGCGCGATCGTATTCGGTTCGCACACCGTCATCGGTGGCTGCCTCGTGACGCGCCTTGAGGTCGGCGACCCGCTTTTCCAGATCGCCGCGCTCGCTCTTGCGGGTCTGCGTCTCGATGTCCTGCCAGCGCTTGCCGAAGCGGGCGATCTTTTTGACCAGATCACCGGCTGCCGCCTTGGCCTGCGGATGATCTTCCAGCGCCTCGCTGGCCTGCTGGTACGACGCCATGGCTTGGTTGACCAGCCCGGCGATCTCATCGGTAGACTCGGCCGGCGGCAGCAACGCGCGCAGCTCTTTGTCGATCTGCGTCGAGCGCACGACCTTGATGTGGCGAACGACCGTCGAACCACCGACGACGAAGCCCAGCCCAAGACCGGACAGAATCGAAGACAGCGTGCGCGGTAGCTCCAGGAAGGCGTCCTGCGCTCCCAGCGCCGCCGGCAACCGCTGCGCCCCATACGCCGCCGCCGTACCCAGAAGCAGCATGCCCAGGCCACGCCACAGACCGACACCGCGCGCCAGGGTCAGCGACAGAGCCAGGCCCACACCCAGCGTGCCCAGCGACGCCCAGCACTCGTTCGTCCAGGCGTGCTGCACCGCCAAACCACCGGCCAAGGCCGCCAGGCCCGCGCAGCCGAGCACCCAGGCCCGCGCAGCCCGTGTCACCGGCGGGACAGCCGCACAGCCCAGCACCGCGACGGCCGTGGCGCCATACAGCCAGGCCCAGCCGCCGCGCAGGCCGCTTAGCTCGGCCAGATAGCCCGAGCTACCGCCGAGGACGCTGTGGCACAGCCCCAAGAGCCCGCCCGCCAGCGTGGTGCGCAGAACCGTCCACTGAAAACCGAGATGATCGCCGATGGTCAATGTTCGCTTCATGACAGCAATCAACGCACATTCCGGGAAGTCGGTCTAGCGCCGCGCCGGGAATGCAGCAAGCGCACAAAAACAAAGGGAGAAACCTCGCGGTCTCTCCCTTTGTTGCCGCCTGGCGTCCAGGGCAGACGCGCAGGCGACGGTCGCCCAAGGGCGATATCAGCGGATGACTACTTGCAGCACTCGATCTTGGCTTCGCTGTAGCCGCGCGTCATGCCGCTTGTGCAGGCCGCGCCGAAGCCGATGTTCCTCAGCGTCGAGCCCTTCATCTTGCAGAAGGCTTCCGCCGCAGTCTTCCAGTCGGCTTCCGACCGGCAGACACCAGCGCCGCCCACCAGATCCGTGGTGCACATCGGAG
>JAYRFD010000719.1:0-3231 GCA_041908565.1 Polyangia bacterium
CCTCGTCTTCGGGGTCGTCGTAGTCCAGCAGGAACTGGCACTGCGGCGTCAGATCCGACCAGCCATAGGCATCCAGCACCGCGCGATCCATGGCGTCGTGCAGGTCGCGCAGACGGACGATGTCGGCATCGTCCTCGCCCGGATCGTGAAAGCGATTGTACGTCGCCGTCAGCCCCTGCTGATTGCGAATCATCAGCGCCGCCCGAAACTCGTAATACGCTTTTCCGACTACTTCTACCCGTGAATCGGATTCCCAATTTATGGAGAAAGGGACGGTTTCAAAGCAGTCTGTTGGGGGATAGCGAAGAACGTCTTTCATCGACGACCCGAAGAACCGCGCCCAGATCTCGTGGGGGCGGGATTGCAGCGTGCCAAATGCTGCGTAGGAATCCAGTGAAATAACTGCAAGTGCATGGGAAAATACTTGCCGCGCTGAAAGGAATGCCAGGGTGAGATATTGGGAGTGAAGTGAGAGTGCCAACACCCGTTCCAGTCCAGCGATGGCAGAAAACAGCCCAGGGCGATAATCGGAATATTGCCACCAGCGTTGCCACTGATGCGCACGTTTTAACAGCATACGCTCAGGCTTTACTTTCTCTTCGACAATTCGCAGTAAATCTGGCCACTGGGCGGCCTCGTCCTCGGTCATAGTGCCAAAATTAATAACGTATCGCCCGTGCGCATGAGTCGGACTGTCGTTAAGTTCTTCACCGCCCAGATAGGGAAATATTCGTTCTTGGTTTCGGGGGTCTTTGTCGATTAGGCGATGCATCTCTGCGATAGGCGTTGCATCGGGATTGGTATCGTCAAATGTAAAACCCATTCCTAGGACAATGCTGCCTTGAAAGCTCTTGTTCTGATTGGCATTTAGGGGTTTGGGATCGTCGTGGCCACCCGCGTGGAACAGGAATGCGGTGATGCGGGGGACGACTTGACCATCGAGGACGCAGGGGCCGTCGTAGGCGCCCTTTCGCACATTCACGATGCTGACGATGACTGCGGCTAGGCCCGGCCACTTATAGCGTTTCAGCGCATGATAGATTGTGCCGCCGTGCGTGCAGATCCAGCGCAGGCCGGTGGATCGTGTGTCGCCTTGGGCGATGGTGTTGGTCGCGATCAGGCCAAACGTCCCGCCAGACCGCAGCAGATCGAAGGCACGGCGGAAAAAGTGGGCGACTAGATCAGCGTTGCCTTGGCTCTCGGGATGCGCGGCCAGAAGCCAGGCCAGGTAGGAATCGCCATACGTCGTGCTGATTCGTCGTCCACCCAAGAACGGCGGATTGCCGACGAAGGCGTCGAAGCCGGGGCGGCTTGCGGTGAAGACCTCGGGGAACTCCAGCGGCCAGTGGAAGGGCGGTACTGCGTGCTCCCCCTCGCGCAGGCCAGTTAGCAGGTCGCTGAGCGCCTGCCGGCCCTGGGTGCCGGCCAGGATCAGCGGAATGCGATCCGCCCATTCCCTGCGCAGGATCTTTCGGCGCTTGTCGCTGTCGCCGGCACAGAAGCAGGCCACGTCGGCGTCGGCGATGGCGCGCACCTCGGCCAGGGCGGCGTCGGCTTGGCGCAGCAGGTGGGCTTTGCCGTCGTCGTCGTCGCGGTGGGCCAGGGCCTGGATCTGCCGGCGCAGGGCATCGGCCTGCGACAAGGCAGAATCGATGGCGGCGCGCAGCGTGGGGATCTGCGCATCGGGCTGCCAGTGAAAGCTGGCGATCTGTTCGCGCGACAGCCCCACCAGCGAATCGCCGTGGCGCAGCGCGTGATCGACAAAGGTGAACGAGTGGCGCTTGGCCAGCGTCGCCAGCCACAGCGACAGCTTGCCCAGATCGACGGCAAAGGGGTTCTTGTCGATGCCGTACAGACACCGCTGGGCGACCAGGCGCAGCGCGAACATCTGCGGCTCTTCATCGGCCGGCTTGTCGGCGGGGGCGCCGTGGATGTCCCAGGCCCGCACCAGCGCCTCGGCAAGCTGACGGCAGGCTTCGACCAGAAACGCGCCCGAGCCCATGGCCGGATCGCAGATGCGCAGCCCCAGGATCTGATCCGCGGTTGGCGTCGATCCTAGCTCAGCCCACAGGGGCGCCAGCGCGCGCGCCACGATGGGGCCGGTTAGCTCGCGCGGGGTGTAGTGCGATCCGCTGCGGCGACGTTCGTCGGTGGGCTGCAGGTACAGGCCACCGCGCGGGATGGGCTGTGGGGTCAGCGCGGATCGCCGCTTTTCCAGCGCCGCATCCAGCGCCCCGATCGTCGTGGCTTCGCGCAGCTTTTTGGCCGCTTCGCCAGAAAGGTCGCAGTCGGCCTGCTCTTTTAACCACTTGCCGCGCTCGCTGGGCTTTTGGCCTAGCAGCGCTTCCAGATCGACGACGACATGGGACGATCCGACGCCCAAGGACACGGCCGCGGCACGCTGCAGCGTATAGCCCATCATGCCTTCATAGACCGAGCCGATCTGTTCGACATCGAGCGCGCGATACGACAGCCGGTCGCCGTCCAAGATCAGCAGCTTTTCCAGCACGCGATAGACGACGCCATCGGACACCTTGGGCAGATCCAGACGCGCGCCGACCTGACGCCCCCCGCTGTGCGAGCGACCTTCCAAAAACGGCCAGCCATCGGGATCAAACAGGTGGCCATGGCGGGCCGGCAGGGACAGGCTGGGGTGCAGCGCGCCGTCGTGGATCAGGCGAAACAGCACACAAAGCTGCGTCCAGGCGCCATAGCGCTGATCCATGGTGTCGGGAAAGCGCCCGTGATCCATGCGCAGCTTTTCAAACAGGCCGGAAAGCGAATAGCCGCGAACATAGACCTCGTCGCTGGGCAATAGATCGCGCTCTTCCGCGAACAGGATAAAGACCAGGCGCAGAAGCGACGCTAGAAGGCCGCCGTAGACGTGGGTGGGCTCCTCGCGCAGAAGCGAGTCCAGCAGCAATCCACGCTGCGCGGCGTTGGCGGCTTGGAAGCCGCGCAATAGTTCGTTCAGCGCCTGCAGCACCTGCTGCGCAAGCTGGGTCGAGACGACGTTCTGATACTTGCGACTTTCGCGCAGGATGTGGATCAGCGGAACGGGGGCGGCAAACAGGCGCGATCGTCGAAGCAGCATGTGCAGCGCGCCCAGGATCTGTCGCCCGCCGACCTCGCACAGCGCGGCCAGCGGCCAGGTTAGGTGCCCGGACGACTCGCCGCTGGGGGCATAGATCAGGCGTAGCTCGACGCCGTTATACAGAACCCCGATGGCGA
>JAYRFD010000720.1:0-1736 GCA_041908565.1 Polyangia bacterium
ACAGGTACGACGCAACCAAGCGCGAGCCGATCAGGCAGTCCGTACAGCGCCAGCTATGCGACCGACCGAACGCGCGCACGGCCACGCGCGCCCGCGACGGGAAAAACCGCATGCTCCGCCGACATCGATCGCAGCGAATCGGCCGATCGGCGATGAGCTCGTCGCATTCTGCCAGCAGGCTGTTTTCGGCGCGGTGATGCGTAGTCAACGTGCGATCCAGAGCAGACGCATACCACGCAGCCGCGCCAACGATACAGGGTGCAGCGATGCCAGCAGGCCGCGTGAAGTCGATATCGGCATGGGGTGTGGCTGTCGAACTCGTCGTGCGCCGTTGGTGTCGCCAGTTCAGCCCAGCAGCTGACCAAGTACCTCAGATCCCGTCCAAGGTCTGAGCGCGTTGCTTCCCAAGATTCGGCGCGTGTCCACGCTCCGGTCAGGCTCCCAAGTCCACCCGCCGGGCCTCCCAAGCCCAACGAATCCCCGACATCGGCGCCCAGGTCGGCCCCTGTATGCGCTGCGCTGGGACGCGCGGGCTCGAGGGCACCCTGACGCACGTACGGGATCGCAGTACGCAACACATCGTCAGCGGGGGAAGGGAGCGTTAATGGCAGTTTGGCGCCATTGGAAAGAGCCCCGCCTCAAGGTCGGACCCGCCGTACGCAGCCCTTGCGTCTTCAATCGATTCGCCGGCAAGGGGGGGCGCGGGCTTGGCCGCAAGAGACGGCTCGCGTTCCTGCTTGGCCCCGTGGCTGCGCGGCGGTCTCAGCGCGCCGACGAAGGGAAGGTCATCCTCAGGTCGGGCGGCCCTGAAATTGCATTGACTCACAGGCAGGCAACAAACGGGGGAAGCTCCTCATGCGTCCTGCTCTGCCGATGTTTCGCAACCGGTGGCGCACCCAGCACGGGCGGCTTGGTGCAGAGCCGCTGCTGTGCGGGCTCTGCGCCCTGTGGCTTGCGGCGGAGTCCTCTGCGTCGTTCGCACAGCCGCAGGCGGTGCCGCAGGCGCCGGTCGACGCTTCCGCAGCGACCGATGCACCGCGCTCGCCAGATGGCTCAGCCAAGCCCGTCACCGACCCAGCAAAGCAAGCGCAGCCAGTCAGCCCGACCCGCGTCAGCGAAGCCGGTTCGCCAGATCTGGCTGCCCCGTCCGCCCCGGCTGCTGCGACAACGCGACTTGCCGACGAGCTGTCCACGGTGCCCGACCCGGCACGCGACCTGCAGTCCCCCGCATCGGCGGCGCAGCAGGTCCGCCAGCAACAGGAGATCGCACAAAAGCTTGAGGAACGGCGGCTCCGTCGACAGCGCATTGCCCTGTTGGCAGTGGGCGGTGGGCTGTTCGCTGCTTCGTACCTGCCCGCTGTGCTGCTTGCCGCGCTGGGCGTGGGGCCCGAGCTAGCAATTCCGATCGCGGGTCCGGTGATAAGCGTGGCCCGTACTCCTTCAGACAACGGGAGCCTGTACGCGGCCGTGGGCTACGTATTTAGCGCTGGGCTGGTGTTTAACGCGATTGCGCAGACCGCGGGAATTGCCGTCTTGGCTGCCGGCATTCACTCCGCGCGCCTGCACGCACAGCGCACACGTACTGTCAGGCTTGTTCCCGCCGGCGGTGGCCTGACCCTGCTGGGCGCGTTCTAGCCGCCTCGTGCGCTACGACTCGATGACCCGCGACAGAGTTCTGCGTCCGTGACTCCGAAGCGCACCCTGCGCATCGGCTGAGAACATCCGACCCGTGCCAG
>JAYRFD010000721.1:0-2567 GCA_041908565.1 Polyangia bacterium
CGAGCCTTCCGACTCTTGATCCATGGCGCGCCCGACGTCGTGCAGCAGGCCCGCCCGCCGCGCGGTCTTGGCGTTGAAGCCAAGCTCGCTGGCCATGGCGCCGGCCAGCCACGCGACTTCGATGCTGTGCTGAAGCAGGTTCTGCGTGCCCGTGCTGCGGTACTTCAGCTTGCCCAGCGTGCGCAGAAGCTCTGGATGCAGCTTGTGCAGCCCCAGATCGAACGCCGCCTGCTCGCCCGCTTCTTTGCACTGCTCGTCGATCTCTTGCGTGGCCTTCTGCACCGCTTCTTCGATGCGGCTGGGATGGATTCGCCCGTCCGAGATCAGGCGAGAAAGGGCAATGCGCGCGATCTCGCGCCGCACTGGGTTGAAGCAGGAAATGATCACGGCTTCCGGCGTGTCGTCGATGATCAGGTCGATGCCGGTGGCCGCTTCCAAGGCGCGGATGTTGCGGCCTTCGCGACCGATGATGCGCCCCTTCATGTCGTCGGATGGCAGCGACACCACGCTGACCGTGCGCTCGGCCACGTACTCACCGGCCTGACGCTGCACGGCGGCGGCGATGATCGTCTTGGCGCGTTCGTCGGCCTGCGCGCGCGTCTCTTCTTCGATGCGCTTGATCTCGGCCGCCGCGGCCTTGCGCGCCTCTTCGCGCACCTGCTCGGTCACCAAGGCGCGCGCCTGTTCGGCGGTCAGCCCGGCGATCTGTTCCAGCTTGACCCGCGCTTCGTTGGCCGCCTCTTCGGCTTTCTTGGCGTTGGCCTCGGTGCTCTGCTCGCGATTGGCGATGGTGCGCTCGCGGCGTGTCTGGTCTTCCTCGCGCTTGGCCAGAAGCTCGGCCTTGCGGGCCTGCGCGGCTTCCTGCTTGCTAATGCGCTCGGCCTCGCGTTCTAGCTCCCCTCGGCGCGTGCGAATCTCGGAATCGACCTCGCGCTGGGCGCGCAACAGCACCTCTTTGCTCTCGACCTGCGCGTCGCGTTTGATCTGCTCGGCTTCCGTCTTGGCGCTGTCCAGCGCACGCTGCGCTTCTTCGCGGGCGGCCACAGGCTGTGGGGCCACGCGACGACCGAGGAGCCAGCCAAGCAGCGCGCCCAGCGCGGCCAGCACAATGCCCACGGCGTAGTTCATGGTTTGACCTCCGTTTTTTGGCAAGCGGTCCCAGGCGGCTCGGCGACGCCGGGAACGACCGATTCACAGACGGCGCGCAGCAGGCGATGTCGCGAGCGGCCCGAGACGGTCAGACAGCCCAAGGGCGTCACGACAAGATCCATGCGTTCGTCGTGCGGCTCGCAGGGGACCGCTGAAAGTTCTTGGCAGGGATGGCAGACCCCGACCCGCAGGGCTGCTGGATGTTCACGCAGGGCGGCGTCGTAGTAGCCGCGGCCTTGGCCCAGTCGCTGGCCTTGCCCGTCGAAGCCCAGGCCGGGCACGAAAAACACATCGATCGCCGACAGCGCAAGCGGAGCAGCCTGGGGCGCTGGCTCGCGCAAACCAAACGGCGCGGCAACCAAGTCGGACGCGTCGGTCACCGCCACAAAGTGAAGGCGCGGCGGATTCTGGCTGGCGACGCGGGGATAGCAGGTGCGCAGCCCGCGCGACACCAGGCGCTGCGAAAGAGGCCCCAGGTCCAGCTCATGTCCGACGGCGGCATAGACGCCCGCGGTCCGCACCTGGGCCCAGTCCAAAAGCGGCTCTAGCACCGCTGCCAGGTGCTCGCCGGCCTCGCGAGCTTGAGTCGTTCCACAGCGCGGAGCCGTCGCCTGCCTGCGGGCGCGAAGCTCGGCGCGCAGCGCTTGCTTGCTTCTGATCGTGGCGCTTTCGACTGGGGCGCTGGCGTCGGGCTGGGCGAGGGGACGTATCGGCGCAGTCGCCTGCAGAGCGTCGGATTGCGGTTTGCTTGGATCGGCTGACACGCGCTGCGCTCGCTTTCGTCCTGGCTATTGCGCTCGCGCGCTGCGCTGGCTGCGGGCGGCTCGGCGCCCAGTGGTCGTCGCTCCGCTGCCGGCGGCTGCACCGACGACGGCACCGGCGGCTACAACAGACACGGCGGTCGGCGATTCCCCCGTCAAAGAGGTCGCGACAGCCGGATTCGATAGCTGCGCTTCGACCTGGCCCAGCATGCGTTCGACCTGGCCGCGCACATGGGTTTTCAGACGGGACTGCGCCTGCTTTTCGTGTTCCAGGTCGTCGGCCAGCTTGAGCGCCGCCAGCACGACATCCGACTGCGTCGCCACCTGCCGGCTGCCTTTGAGGGCATCAATGCGCTCGTTCACCGAGGCCGCCAACGCTTGGACGTACGACTCATCCGCATCGCTGCGCAGAATGTACTGCTGACCGCCGATGTGGATTTTGATCGTGCGCTTCACGGCGAGGCCGCACAATATCGGGCCATCAGCCAAAGTCAAGAGATTCCCCCGAGGGGAATCCCCCGTATCGCCGCCGCCGTTTTAGCTCTGCTGCGTCGTGCTCGGCCCGACGATGTGCAGCGTGCGCGTTGGGAAGGCCACCTGGGCGCCGTGCGCTTCCAAGATCCGCATCACGTCGATCAGCACGTCGTGCCGCAGTTC
>JAYRFD010000722.1:0-1793 GCA_041908565.1 Polyangia bacterium
ACGATCTTGCTTCAGAGGCGAGGCGGGTAGCGAACGTGGGCGGCGGCGAACCGTCGGCGATTGGACGCGTTGCAGATGGCTTAGCTTGATGCCTAGTCTTCGGGCCTCTCGTCGCGCTGGTTCGGTGATGCCCAACGCGCTGGCGGCTGCGCAGAGCCCGACCTCGCTGCGGCGTTGTGTCTTGAACGCAGGCGCGAAGGCCACCAGCAGCAGAGCGGGTGCTCGCAAACAGCCATGAAACAGGCAGCCCGCAAGGACGCCTCACTGCGTAGCAGCAACCACGAAGTTTGGCGAGACGCGCCGGAGCAGTAGCGCATCGGACCTGTTTGAGCAGCGATGATGTTGCTGCACCGGCCCTGCCTCGGATCTACGCCGGCTCTGCGTCGCAGCCCCCCCTGTTGCCGCGACGGATCTCTGGCACGGCGGCGCTAAGTCCACGCGAGATCTGTGGCGGATCTGCACCAGATCTGCGACGGATCTGCGGCGCAGGCAAAATGTACCCGAATTCTCATCCAGCACTTCATGAGACAGAGGCCCGCCAGCAGGCCAAGCATGTCGCAGGGTTACCAGAGGCGCACACTGCGCTGCCGGGACGGCTGAGCCGCGGATCCGCCCAGACTTCAGGGCGGATCCACCACAGATCCAGCGCGGCTTCAACGCGACTGGCGCGCAGCTCAGCTGGTGAATGCTGCCGCCAGCGCTGGCTCGTCAGCTATGTGGTAGGCCGCGTATGCTGGCTCTACTCAGGCGCTCGCTGCGGTGGCAGCTGTGTTGGCGAGGAAGTTTGCGAATCGCCCTTTGCGGTTCGTGAATCGCCCTTTTAAGAGCCCTACGCGTCAAACCGCATGTAGTATGCCTCCCACAGCTTGCTGTTCCTGGGAATACGCACATGCCAAAAGTGATTTTGGTCACGGGTTCAGAGGGACTGATCGGAACCGCCCTCCGTCGCCAGTTACATGTCGAAGGCATCCGCACTCGCCGCTTCGATTTGCAGCGACAGGGCTGTGATGTGCTGCATCGGGAGAGGCTGGTCGAGGCTGCGAGGGGATGCGCTGGCATCGTGCACTTGGCGGCGGTTTCACGCGTTGTCTGGGGCGAGCGCGATCCAGAGCGATGCTGGCGGACCAATGTGGAGGGCACTCAGAATGTCCTTTTTGCGGCGCAGCAGTCCACGCTGCGGCCGTGGGTGATCTTTGCTAGCAGCCGCGAAGTCTATGGCACGGCGGATCGCCTCCCTGCACACGAAGACATGCCGATTCGCCCTTGCAACGTGTATGGACGCTCCAAGGCCGCGGCTGAACAGCGTTGTATGGCAGCTCGCGTCGACGGTATACGCACCGCGATCCTGCGGCTGAGCAACGTGTACGGCCGCACGCAAGATCATCAAGACAGAGTCGTTCCCTGCTTCGCGCGCCAAGCGGCACTGGGCGAAGTGATGCACATCGAAGGCAGTGACAATGTGTTCGACTTCACTCATGTCGATGACACGATCGCGGGCATCGTCGCGCTGATTCAGCGGTTGTTCGCTGATGCCCCCTCGCCGCCGCCGATCCAGCTGTTGACCGGAAGGCCGACTTCGCTTCGGCAGTTGGCAGAGCATGCATGCCGCGCTGGCGGAGGGCGCAGTACCTTTCTGGAAGCCCCCTCGCGCGCGTTCGATGTGGCGCGATTTTACGGCGATCCCTGCCGGGCGTACGAGATCTTGCGGTGGCGTCCGCGTATCCAGATCGAAGAGGGCGTTGCGCGGCTGGTCCGAGAGTTCAGCGCGCTGCTGCACCCGCGTCGAGATTCCG
>JAYRFD010000723.1:0-9888 GCA_041908565.1 Polyangia bacterium
CGGGCAGGGCCTGCGCATCTCGGTGGAAGTCGCCAACTTCAGCGAAGCGCCGATGAAAGAGATCACGGCCACGCTGTCGATCGACGGAAACGCCATCGCCAGCGGCTTGGTCGACGTCCCCGCCAACGGGCGCGTCGTGAAGCGCTTCCTGCACAGCTTTCGCAACGGCGGCCAAGCCGACAAGCCCGCGCCAGCGTCTACCGGCACCGGACCGGAAGCCAGCATCGATCGACGAACTCCCGATCCAAGCAGCGAGCCCGCCCCCGGCGGCCTGCACCACATCAGCGTCTCGCTGGAACCCGACGCCCTGGCCGAAGACGATGTGCGCCACCTGCGCGTCGAAGTCCAGCGCCACCTGCGCGTGCTGCTTTTGGATGGCGAGCCGCGCGCGCTGCGCCGCGATGACGAGGTCTATTACGTCGAGATGGCGCTGCACCCCAGCGATCGCCTGGGCGGTGAAGAGGCGCCGTTTGTCGTCACCACCGTTCCCATCGACGACCACATGCCGGCGCTCGGCGACTTCGACGTGGTCCTGCTGTGCAATGCCAAAGCGCAAGAGCTATCCCGCCGCCAGCTCGATCGCGCGCTGCGCAGCTATGTGGCCGAAGGCGGTGGCCTGTTCATTGGGCTGGGCGACAACGTCGATGTCGACGCCTACAACGCGGCGCTGGCCGAGCTTTTGCCGCAGCCCTTGGCCGTCACCAAGACCACCGGCACGTTGATCGGAGAGCGCAGCAGCGAAGACGAGGGCAAGAGCCGCGAAGAAGCTCCGCTGGGCAACGGCGAACACCTGAGCCGCTTCGATCGTCGGCATTCGCTGCTGCAGCCGTTTTTGCACGGGCGGGCCGATGATTCGCTGCTGGCGGCGCGCTTCAACCGCTATGTGCTCTTGCGTCCGACCCCCAAGACGACGACGGGCAGCGGCGTGGTGCTGTCGTTTGAAAGCGGGGCCCCGGCGCTTTTGGAACGCAGCCTGGGACGTGGGCGCGTGATGCTGTTCACGTCGACCTTGGATCGCGACTGGAACGATCTGCCGATCCAGCCGGCCTTCTTGCCGCTTTTGCAGCAGATCGTCCGCTACCTGGCGCGAGCGCCCTTGCGCGAATCGGAACAGCCCACGCTGATTGGCCAGCCGCGCGAGATCCGTCTGCAGTCCGGCGATGCTCGTGTTGAAGTGACGCTGCCGTCGGTGAACAAGCGCCTGTTCGAACGCCTGGGCGGTCGCCAGATCCTGGGATTCAACGACACGCAGGAAGCGGGCTTTTATCGCGTCTCGGCGGCCAGCGAGACCGGTCCCTGGCAGCGTCGCCCCGCTGAGTTTTTCGTCGTCAACGTCGATCCGCTGGAATCGGATCTGCGGCATGCCACCGTCGAACAAGTGCAGGCCATTGAGCGCCCACCCCCCATCAGCAAAGACAGCGGCGAGACAGCCGGCCCGCCGCAGCGCCGCGTCGAGCTATGGCACTACATCGCCTTGGCCATCCTGTTCTTCTTGATGGGCGAAGCGCTGCTGCTGCGACAGAAATAGGAAGGCAGCTGCATCGTTCGCGTCGCTTTCCCTCGGCGCGACCGTGCAGCACGGTCGGGGCCGCCCCAGCTTCGCAGCTTGCTTGTCGCTCCAGCGCCCGCAGACCCTATTTCAAGCCGCCGAGGAAACGGACCGACGTCTCGAAAACGGGGCCCGCTGTCGGGCCGGCCTCTGGGCTTGTCACAACGCGTCCTGTTTCTTGCGCGTCCGCTACCCGCGACGCGATTCGTGGCGATACAGGACGTAGGTGTAACGGCCGCGCAGCCACATGGTCGATGTCGTGTAGTCGTGGTGCGGCTCGACCTGCTCGTCGACAACGTGGGCGCAACTACCGCCCTGACGGTGCACTTCCTGTTCGATGCGACGGACGACTTCCGCGGTCAGCGCATCCGAACACACCGTCCACACGTCATCCAGATGGCTGGCCATCGGCACGTGGGGGCTGTCGGCCTCGACAATGTGCTCGCCTTCGATCGACTCGGACAGCGGAGGTAGCTCGCGGCGGAAATAGACGATCTTGTCGGAAGGGTCAGAATCGCGTCGGGAATCGGTCATGGTTGGCGCGGTCGCGGGACGGGTTGCGGGTGATGGGTTGCTAGTAGCGATAGCGAAGCACGACTTCGCAGAAGAAGTTGTCGGGGCGACGCGTGGCGGTGCCGAACGTCGGGCCGTCGCGCGTATCCAAGCCAGTCGGGTTGGCCATGTTCAGGACGTTGAAGAACATCGCGATCAGATCGATGTTCTGCGTCGTCCACTTCTTCAGGTTGAAGCCCAGCTGCAGATCGATGTTAAAGGTCTGCGGCAGGTTGAAGTCGGCCCACGTCGTCGGATCGTTGTTGCGCGTGCCGGTGCTGGTGCCGCGAGGCGATCGATAGAACGTGAACGTGTTGTCTTCCGGGCTGCGGAACTGCTTCCAAAGTGGCGCGCCGCTGTAGTAGTTCAGCGTCGTTCCCAGCGACAGGCCAAAGTCGAACGCGTAGCTGACGATGCCCTTTAGGAAGTGCTTGGGGGCTCCATCCAGCGCGCCGTAGTACAGCGGGTCCATGCGCGGGTTCTGCTTGAACCCCGCATCAAACAGGTCGGTGACTGTGCCGTTCAAGAAGGCCAGCGTGTACGACGCGACCAGATCCCAGTTCCCCGGCGTGCCGCGCAGCCACAGATCCATGCCGTGATACGTGCGCGATGCTTCCGACGGCGTCGACGCAGAATACAGGCGCTGACGCATGCCGTTGACATAGCCGACCACGCGGTTGCCGGCAGGATCCCAGATCTGATTCACCTCTTCATTGACCCAGAAGTGCGAATACAGGCGGTAGGTGTAGTCGGCGCCCAAGACCAGCTGCGGCAGGATCTCGCGGTGCAGACCAACCGATGCTTCGTCGACGCTGGGCGGGTTGAAGTTGGTGTCGGTGGCGAAGCTCTGCGTGCCGGCGCCGCCGGTCTTGCGCTGTTCGATGAAGCGAGAGCTGGCCGCATCCCACCTCTGCAAGCTGGATCCCATGGTCGGGTTGCCGCGGTCGGCGATGCCGGCGTTGCCGACGTCGTTGTGCCGGCCGTAGTGCGCCACGACCAGCGTCGTGCGGTCGTGGAACAGGTCGTAGATCAGCGACATACGCGGGCCGAAGCCAAACAGCGTCTGCAGGCGCTGTCCGTCGGTGTTGTACAGGATGCCGACATCAAAGCGCATGCCCGGCACCAGCGTCAGCCAGCGCAAAAGCGTGTACTTGTCCTGCACGAAGAAGCCCAGGTTGATGGCCTGCGCCGTCGTCGTATAGCCCGGCCCCGGCTGGCCGCCCGATGGCTGGCTGTCCTGAAAGACCTCCAGCTGGTTGCAGCTTGCGTAGGTCGCCTGGTTGTTCGGATCGCAGGGCAGACCCGGCACGGTGTCGACGAAGCGCTGACCGCCGGCGATCCCCAGGTTGTGGCGATAGTGCATGTACGTGAACTGCACGCCGCCTTTGATCTGGTGCTGCCCACCCAGCCCGCGCGCCGTGTAAAGCAGCGTCGGAGCCAGCTGAACCGACCACTTGTTTTCTTCTTCCCACGGGCGGTTGCGGTTGCCGTACACGAAGTTGTTGGTCGCGGCATCGCTGGTCAGAAGCTGGTGCGATGGAGTCAAGCGATCCGGTCGTCCGTCGACGGTACGCAGCGAGTCTTCAACGAAGTCTTTGTAAAAGACGCCGCTTTGGATCTGCAAAAGCAGCTTGTCGGTCAGCAAGCTGTCGATCAGCAGACCGACCCAGTGCCCGCCGCGCTTGAAGCGAAGCTCGGCTTCTGGGGACAGGTTGTTGACGTTGGGCGCGCTGCCCTGCACCGCGCTGGAATTCGCGCCGTTTACGATGTCGTTGAAGTCCAAGCTGTACGAAAGCGTGACGCGCGTCGACGCCGTCGCCTGCCAGGTCAGCTTCACGCGGCCCAGATACAGCACCTGATCTTGATAGCGGTCATACGCCGCGTTGATGCCATACCAGGGCTGCTCGGCGATGTTGAAGGTCAGGCGGTTGAAGTTGAACTGAAAGTTGCTCCAGAACCACAGGCGATCCTTGACGATGGGGCCGCCCAGGTTGATGGCCGCCGAATAAAACGATCGATCCGGCAGCGGGCGGTTGTCATAAAGAAGGTTGGTGTTTTGGATCGGCGTGTTCGTCGGGTAACGCGTCGTCGCCGAAAACTGCGGAGGCTGCAGGATGACGGTGCTGTCGACGATGAACTTGTTGCCGCCGGATCGGGTGACCATGTTCTGCACCAGACCCAGGCTGTTGTATTCGGCATCCATCGCGCCGGCCGACACCACGAACTGTTCCACCGAGTCCGAGTTGATCAGGGCAGAGCTGGATCCAAACGCACCGCGCGTGACGTCCGTGACTTCCAGGCCGTCGATGTAATAGCGGTTGAAGCGCCCGAGCCCCCCGCGCACCACCGCTCGATCGCCGCCGCGCGTGACGCCGGGCGTGAACTGCGCGACGCCCTTTTCTTGCCGGAACGACGGCGACCGCGTGATCGCCTGGTTGTTCAGCGGAGTGACCGCCGCCGCGCTCTCGGGATTGAGCACAGGATTGACCTTCTCGACGATGGTCGTGCGCTCGTTCATCTCGGGCGATGTCGCAAGCTCAAGCGCGACGTCGACTTCCGACCGACCACCGGCGTTGATGACGATGCCCAGCTGGCGATAGGGCACAAAGCCCTCCAGCTTGACTGATAGTTCGTACGTGCCGGGCGGCAGGTTGACGAAGGTATAGCTGCCGTCGTCGCTTGTGACCTTTTCCTGCGCACCGCCGATCAGCTGCTTGGATCGCAGCGACAGCGGGATGCCGGCTAGGCCGTCCTTGGTGCCCTTGGCCGTGACATAGCCACCGAGGCTGCCGGTGTTTTCGCCGATGGCCCAGGCGCGCCCCGGCAAAAGCAGCAGGGCCAGCCACAAAAGCCAAAGCGACGCGGTCGCTTGCAGGGCCCTCCGCGTCGAAGAACAGGTCATCACACGGGTCGCAGACATAAGTGGCGGGAGTGTACGAAAAGCCCCCCGAGCCGGGAACCAAAAATACGCAGCGGGCTGCGCCGCCCGCATCCGCGCCGGTTCCGGTCGCTGCCCAGGCACCCCGCAGCCGTTGCTGTGCAGACAGGGACATCGCAAGCCTTGCGCGCGCTGTGGCATACGGTCCGGGACAAAGACCGCCCAGCGCGGGCACGACTTTTGCGACAATGACCCTCCTGCGGGGCCGTCGCCGTCGCGATCGGTCTGTCTCGCCGCCAGCGGTTGCTGGCGAACTTCTGGGGAAAACCAACGATGAGCGATTCCACAGCGGCCAGCCCGGCCACTGCTTCTGCGACGAAGACCACGCCGGTCGAGAGCCTGCCCCCCGCATCGCGCTGGCGCAGTCCGCAATACGCTCGCCTGCGCGCCAGCCTGCTGGATGCCCAGCGACGGGTCAGCGCGCTGTCCACAAGCACCGACCCGCAGCTTCTGCAGCGCTGCCAAGACTGTCTGCAGCGAGCTGTGGCGTCGGCACGGGCCGATAGCTACGTCGCCTGGGACTGCCTGCACCAGCTGGAACAAGAGCTGTTGGCGACGCTACCACCGGCCGAGCTGAGCGCTCGCTTCCTATCGCTGCGGGCCGAGGCGGCCGAAAAGCTGGCCGGTAGCTGGCGCGCCACCGCCGTCGCTGGGCTGATGAAGGGGCTTGTCGAAGGACAGCCGCCATCGCTGGCCATCGTGCGCGAGCTACATGCCCACTTGGCAGCCGCCGCCCAGTACAAGCATCACACGCTAAACCAGTTCGAACGTCGGTCGCTGCCCTGGGTGGCGACCCTCTTGGCGCTGGCCTTGGCCGCCGTGCTGACCTATGCCGCGGTCCTTCTGCTGTATGTGTCCAGCAGCAGCGGGCAGGACTGGGCCCGCATGCTGTTTCTGGGCGTCGGTGCGGGCGCCTTGGGCGGCATCCTGAGCATGGCCTTTTCCTTGGGCAGCTTGGATCTGCGCGCGCAGATTCCCGATGTCCACCTGTCCGGCTTGGTGGCCCTGACGCGTCCGCTTTTGGGGGCGGCCGTGGCCGTGCCGATCGTCGTCTTGGTGCAGGGCAAGTTCGTCTCGCTGTCCTCAGGCGATCTGGACCTGTGGAAGCTGACCGCGACCAGCTGCTTCCTGGGCGGATTTTCCGAGCGCTGGTTCCTGGACCTGATGAAGCGCGTCGAAGGCGACAAGAAATAAGCTCCCCATTCCCATTTCGAGGCATCGCATGTTTCGCAATCCCTACAAAGACGAAGATTCAAAGGATCGCGACAGCCGACTGCGCGGTCGCTATGAGCAGCTTCGCGAGACGAAGATGTCCAGCTGGTACAGCATCTTCGATCTGTTCCACACGGCCATCGACATCTCGTTAAGCGAGCTGTTTCGGTCGCGCCTGGATCGCCGCATGCTGCAGCCTCCCGAGGCATCGCCCGTCGGCAGCCCGGGGCAAGCCCCCAGCGCAGGCGAAGCGGGCGGCAGCACGTCCGGCCAAGGCGCCGCACGTCGAGCCAGCCACTACTTCGACTACAGCCAGGAAGCGGCCACCGATCCGACGGGAGAGCACGCGTTCTGGTTTGACTACGCGGCCGATGTCGGCGATGGCTTCAACTCGACGTACTACGTCGCTTCGTTGCTGGCGCAGCCCGCGGTGTATCCCCTGACGCACGATCCGGCCCAGGGCCAAGCCAAACGCGCTGCAGCCAGCGCCGACCCCAACGCGAAGGGCGCCGCGTCCAACGAAGGCACGAAGCTGACCCTGCCCCGCGGTCGCTTCCTGGTGCTGGGCGGCGACGAAGTCTATCCCAGCGCCTCGCGCGAAAACTACGAACAGCGCTTCTGTCGCGTCTACGAAGCCGCGGCCTATGCCGAACGACCACCCAGCGTCGAAAAATCGACCCACCTGTACGCACTGCCAGGCAATCACGACTGGTACGATGGGCTCGCCAGCTTCATGCAGGTGTTCGGGGACGAGCGCGCGATTGGCCAGTTCCGCACGCGCCAGCGGTCCAGCTATTTCGCCATCAAGCTGCCGCATGGCTTTTGGATCTTCGCCATCGATATCGGTCTGTGGGGCGAGCTGGACCGTCGCCAGGTCGAGTACTTTCAGGACCTGGCCGAGCACGAACTGAAAGACGGCGAGCGCATCATCCTGTGCATCGCCGAGCCCGACTGGGTCAAGGCGCGGCCCAACATCGAAAACCTGCGCGACGGCCTGTTTTACTTCGAGCGCCGCTTGGCCGAAGCGCTGGAGCGGAGCGCCCAGAAGGATGCCCGGCCCCGACCGCCGGCCTCGGCCCTTGATGCGGAATCCCAGGGCGCAGGCATCGGCCAGCGCGCCGCCGATCCGCCGCGCCGCGATGTGCGCGTCGTCCTGCGCTTGGCCGGCGATCTGCATCACTACCGTCGCCACGAATCCATCGAGCCACGCCACCCCACCGACTGCAACGTGCAAGACCCGAACTTTGTCCAGCGCGATCACCGCGTCGTGCAGAACATCACGGCCGGCGGCGGCGGCGCTTTTTTGCATCCGACCCACGAAGTCGACCTCGATCGCCGCTCGAAGCTCGCTGGCACGCTGGAGAAAGCGGCAGACGGCACGGTGACGCAGTTCCCCCCCGGCTTCTACAAGCCTTCCGACAGTGCCAAGGCCGATCAGCCGATCGATGAAACCCGACAAGACTGCCTGGTCTTTCAGTGCAAGGCCGCCTTTCCCAACGTCGAGGAATCACGTCGCCTGACCCAGCGGAACCTGATCTTTGGCGCCTACAACAGCCTCTTCTTCTGGTCGCTGTTCGCGGTGTTCGGCGGTCTGTTTACGCTGGGCCTGTATCTGTTCCACATCGGCCACCACCTGTGGACGGCGCTGTTGCTGCTGGTCGTCACAGGGGGCTTCATTCGGGGCTGCAAAGGCTACGCCCGCAGCGAAGCCAGCGGAGAGATCGGCGAAAGCAAGCAAGGCCGCCAGCGCCAGATTTACCGTCGACGATCGAACCTGTACAGGGCCGGCAACCGCGGCATCTTGCATGGACTTGCCCACAGCGTGAACTTTGCCGCCTGCCTGTTCGCGCTGGCCTTTGTGTATCACAACCACTTCGCCCCGCCGGAAGGCTGCCAGCCTGGGGTCAGCGGCTGCGTGGACGGCTGCATACCGATCCTCAGCGACCTGGGGGCCTATTGGGAACAGCATCCAAGCTGGCCGCGCTGGTCGATCTGGTATGGGCTGCAGGAAGCCTCGTGCGCGCCGGACTTCGCGTCGGTGGTGCGCTTTGTTGGCGCGGGGCTGTTCGCAGCCCTCGCAGCGCTGATCAGCACACTGATCTTCGGCGTGTATCTGTTTTGGGCGCTGAACCACAGCGGCCTGAAGCTGCATGCCAACGGAGCGTTCGCGTCGCTGCGCATCGAGGACTACAAGAACTTCCTGCGCATCAAGGTCACGCCCCAGGGCTTGACCGTCTATCCCATCGGCATTCGCAGTGTGCCCAAAGCGTGGGAACTACGCCTGCCCAGCGCCTCCAAGGGCCAGCGTCCGTCGGATTCGCCGCAGACCTCGCTGTTTGTCCCTGTGGGTAGCGACCCCAATGCGCCCCTTTACGATCAGCTGACCCAGACCACCCCAGACGCCGCCCCCTTCCTGATCGAGCCGAAGCCGATCGAAATTCCCAAAGCCGACCTCCCGCCCAAGGCCTAGACGCCGCAGGTCTCCCAGGCCCGAAGCCCGTGCATCGAGCCCGTGCATCGCCCGTGCAGTGCACAGATTCAGCAAGGCCCCCAGCCGCGCACTCCGGTGTGCCAAGCGCCTCGCCAGCCCATCAGGCCGCCCCCACTAAGAAGGCGGTCTTCATGTTTGGCTTTGCGTGCCCACAGCGCGGCCGGGCTGCACGGCGGGGGCCCCGGCGGACACGAACGCCTTTTTGCTCGCCGGGGGTGTCGAGCAAAAAGGGTCCGCTGCCGCCCCAGCCTTTGTTCTTCTCGACGGTGGCCTTGCTTTGAGAACGCCTTCTTAGTCTTGCTTCATAAGGAAGGTGCCCGTTCCTACGGCCGCTCCGGCCAGTGCGCCCACCACGGCGCCCACGCCACCGGCCGCGGCGCCAGTGACAGCGCCGGTGCCAGCCCCCGCCAGGTCCGCCCCCAGAATCTGCCACCACTTCTTTTTCGGAGCCTCTTTGGGCGCCGAAGGTCCCTCAAGCTCGACGGCGGTTCGCATGCTGTTTTCTGCAATGCCGGCCAGCGCCAGAGCGCAGGGACTGGCGTGCTGATCGACCAGTGCCCGACGTAGCTCGCACACGCTGGCCAGGGCCTGCTCACTGGTTGCTGACTTTTCGTTGATCAGCGCGAAGACCTTTTCGAACTGCAGCGCTTCGCCTTTGCACAGCGCTCCCCCCTGCTGCAAGCGAGCAAACGCGCGACGGAGAAGCGACACCGGGTCGCCCCCTGTTTCTCGAACGTCTCGCAAGAACAGGCGGACGTTGTCGCCGTGTAGCTCTCCCGCCGCCCGCGCCAGAAGTCGCGTTGTGCACGAATGCGCATCCGAGCCGTCTTCCTTTGCGTCAAACGTCATCTCAGTCGTGTCCATGGTTCCGTCCTTTGCTTGAGTGGATGTGCCCCCCTTTCACATGGCGACAGCTCCATCTTCCGACGGGAAAGGCCGCAGAGCCGTGCGGACTCTGCTTGGTGCTCGTCCCCGCCGCCAAGTGGCGTCAAGGACCGCAGCCCCCCGGCCGCCCCGAAGGACGATGTGACCACGGAATGGGTACACCGCAGGAAAGCAATAACAGTGCCGTCGCCTTGCCCCGGGCCGCTTGCGTCGGTCGACACGGGTTGTCCTCGGACGTGCGATCAAGCCAGCCGGCCCAGC
>JAYRFD010000724.1:0-2143 GCA_041908565.1 Polyangia bacterium
CGCCGACGCGGAATACACCGCATGGATGGAACATGCCTTGGTCGGCTGGCGCGACTGGAATCAGATCATCGCGCGCGCCGGTCGAGAGCCTCCGCTGTTTCACGAAAGCGGCCTCTTGTGCGTGTCGCGTTCCCCGCTGGCCGAAGGCAGCTTCGAATACGAAAGCTACCGCCTTCTGCGCAGCCGCGGACACCAGCTTGAGCCGCTTACCAGCGACGATATTCGCCGTCGCTTCCCAGCCTGGAATTCCACGCGCTTCAGCCATGGCTACTTCAATCCCGAGGGCGGCTATGCCGAGTCTGGACGCGTCATCAGCGCTCTTTTGCGCTGGGCCACCGCCGAGGGCGTCACGCTGCGCATGGGTGAAGGCAATCGCATCAAGCGACTGCTGGAATCGGGAACGCGGGTCTGCGGCGTCGTCACCATGGATGGCAGCATCCTGACGGCGGACTATGTGCTGCTGGCAGTCGGCGCGTGGACGCGGTTCGTCGTGCCTGAGCTTGCGCTGTGCATGCGCTCGGTCGGGCTGCCGGTCTTCCACTTGCAGCCCGGCGACGGGGTGCGCGCCCGCTTTGAAGCGGCGCAGTTTCCCTGTTTTTTCGCCGACATCGCGCAGACCGGCTACTACGGCTTCCCGCTGCATCGCGACGGCGTGGTCAAGATCGCCCGCCATAGCCTGGGCCGGGCGCTGCATCCCGAATCGCCTGAGCGTCAGGTCACCGAGTTTGAAGCGGCTTCGCTGCGCGAGTTTCTGGTGCAGTCATTCCCCGACTTGGTCGGTGCGCCGATTGTTCATACGCGGGTCTGTCTGTACTGCGATACGGCCGACCAGCACTTGTGGATTGCGCATCACGAAGGGCGGCCGGGTCTGGTCGTCGCGACGGGGGATTCGGGTCACGCCTTCAAGTTCGCGCCGGTTCTTGGCGAGCTAATCGCGGACATCACGCTGAACGAAGATCGAGGCGCGGCCACCGGCGGCAACAGCACTCTATTCCAAGCGCTGCGCCAGCGCTTCCGGCATCGCCCCGAACAGACCGACCTGTCTGGCGCCACCGGCCAAGAAGCCGCCCGCCACGCTCCGCAGCGCCCGATCCGGAAACCTTAGATTTGCTTATTTATAAATCAATACAATTAGCCGCCACATAGATTATTTTCCATTAATCATTGAACACTTAACTTGTTATTTTCCAAAATAATCGAGTAACAGGCGCGGCGCGTGCGGGGCTTTGGCTTGGTCGGAAGCACAACAGGGTGCCTTCCGCGGCGGGTCGCATAGGCAACGACGCTGCAAAGTGGCTACAAGCGGCTGCGGGCCAGCGTGTGGATGGACTCGGAAGCTCGGCAGCAGGACGCTGCAAGGGCAGATGAGGTTCGGCAGCGGGCTTGCTGCGTCGAACTAGTGGGCGGGGGCGGCGGGGGCGGCGGGGGCGGCAGCCGGCGTCGGATCGGCTTTCTTCTGCATCAGCTTGTACATGCTGCGGCCCTTGATGGGATCCAGCGCGTCGCGCGTATGCAGGTCGATCAGCGTCGGAGTGAAGAAGATGCTAACGAACAGCAAGCTGGCCATCAGGATGATCAGATACAGCTTGTTGTCGTAGCGCAGGTGCATGAAGTACAGCACCACCAGCGCGCCCTTGATCGTCGCGACAATCAGCGCGACGAACGTATTGGCCGAGCCGAAGTCGAAGCGCGAGACCGCCACGGTAACGACGGTCAGAAAGACCAGCGCAGCCCACACTCCCAGGTAGACCTGGAGCGGCAGGACATGCGGCTCATCGCCGTGGTCATGATTGGAAGAGTTCATCGCGTTTGCCTGCGTCATCGCTTTGTCCTCGCCCTAGCCCACCAAGTAAAGGAGCGGGAAGAGATAGATCCAGATCAAGTCGACCAAGTGCCAGTACAGGCCGACTAGCTCAACCGGCGTGTAGTACTTCGAGCTGAAGTCGCCGCGCGTCGTTCGCAAAAGGATCCACGTGATGGCGATCATGCCGAACAAGACGTGGAAGCCATGCAGACCGGTCAGCAGGAAGTAGATGCCGAAGAAGATATGCGGCGAGTCGATGTTGGCGAACTCGGGCCCGCTGTACGAGTAGTAGCCGCCGGGCAGAAGCCCCAAGTGGATCTTGTGCGTGTACTCGAAGTA
>JAYRFD010000725.1:0-1871 GCA_041908565.1 Polyangia bacterium
AAGCGCATGGAAGAAGTGGTGCGCGCGCTGGATGTGGCGATGAGCGGCGAGAAGATCTGGGTCCTGCGCCTGAAGAACGTCGTCGCGACCGAGGTCGCGCAGATGCTGGAAAAGGTCATCAACGTCGGCAAAACCACGCAGCCCGGCCAGAAGCGGGCGCCGATCAACGTGCCGGCCGCTGACGGCAGCGTGCTTCCTCCGGCGCAGGTCGGTTCGGGCGATGATTCGTTGAGTCAGATTCTGCCCGACGACCGCACCAACTCGCTGATCATCGTGGCGTCGGAACGAACGTACCAGCGGGTCTTTGCGCTGGTGAAGCGTCTGGAACAGCAGGGGGCCAGCGCCGAAGGTGGCGCGGATCGCATCCACGTCTACGCCCTGGAAAACGCCAGCGCCGAAGACATGAAGAATGTCCTGGGTCAGCTGCCGGGCATCTCGGCGGGCGTCTCCTCGGGCGGTCGTAGCTCGGGCGGGCGACCGCGCATGAGCAGCTCATCCAGCAGTAGCTCGTCAGGCAGCAGCGGCCAAGGGGCCGGTCTGTTCCAAGACGAGGTCAAGATCGTCGATGACAAGGCGACCAACTCGCTTGTGATCTATGCCACCGGAAAAGACTATCTGGTGTTGCGCGATGTCATTCGTCGCTTGGATGTGCCGCGTCGCCAAGTGTTCATCGAAGCGACGGTGATGGAGATCAGCCTGTCGAAGTCGCGCGACCTGGGCCTGTCGTATCACGGCGGCATTCCGCTGTTCGATAACAAGGGACTTCTGGTCGGTGGCCTCAAGAGCGGCGCGCTTAACTCGCTGTCGCCGCTGTCGCTTTTGACCTTGCCGGGCTTGGTCGGTGGCGTCATGGGTCCGCAGTTTTCGAGCACTGGCATCTTCAGCCAGGCCGGCTCTGCGTCGGGATCGATCATCCCGCCGCAGTTTGGCATCATCCTGCAGGCGCTGCAGACGAACAACGATGTGAACATCCTGCAGGTGCCGAACATCCTGACGACGGACAATGAAAAGTCACTGATCGAAATCGGTCAGAACCTGCCGTTCCCCAGCGCCATCACCGGCGGTCTGCCGCAGATGGGGGCCGCCGGCGGCCTGAGCAACTTCGCCGCGCTGCAGTCGGTGCAGCGGCAGAACGTCACGCTGAAGCTGGAAGTGACGCCGCACGTCAACAGCGGCGACTTCGTGCGGCTTGAGATCAAGAGCACGATCGATGACGTCGCGGACAAGAACTTCAACGGTCTGGGGCCCGCGACCAACAAGCGCACGCTAGAGACCGTCGCCGTCGTTCGCGATCAGCAGCCCGTGGTGCTGGGCGGCATCATGCGCGACTCCGTGCGCGAGGCGATTACCAAGATTCCGCTTCTGGGGGACATCCCGATCCTGGGCTACCTGTTCAAGACGCGATCGAAAGAGACGCAGAAGCAGATGCTGCTGATCGTGCTGACGCCGTACGTCATCAACGACCCTGCCGATCTGGCCCGCGTGTTCGAACGCAAGACGCGCGAGCGGCGCGAGTTCATCGAAGCCTACGCCAGCTTCAGCGACGAGCGCGATCTGAGCAGCCCGGTCGACTACACGCGTCGGCGCGGTGCGCTGGAAGAGATCAACCAGACCGCGGTCCAGGCCGAGCGCGAGCTGCTTGAGCTGCGGGCCGCCGAGCAGTCCTTGAATCGTGAAGTCACCGATACCGGCCCGGTCGAGCTGCCGCCCAGCACGCGAGTGGGGCCCGGTGGCGCTAGCAATTCTCCGTCGCCGCAGGGCTCGCTTCCGCCGTCGCCCTCGCTGCCGTCGCCGCCCCCGCCGGCGAATCCTGGGCGATCGAGCGATGGACAGAATCCGCCGGCTCCGCAGCCGGTGATCCAGTAGGAGTC
>JAYRFD010000726.1:0-2721 GCA_041908565.1 Polyangia bacterium
GGGCAGCATCGATGCTGCCGCCTACCTGGGCAGTGGCAAGCTGACCGAGCTCAGCGAGCTGGTCAAAGCCGTCGATGAACCGACGGTGGTCTTGCTCGATCACGAGGTCTCGCCGTCGCAGTCGCGCAACGTGCAGAAAGAGACCGGGGCGCACTCGGTCCTCGATCGCACGGCGCTGATCTTGGAGATCTTCCATCGCCACGCGCGCAGTCGGCAGGCCAAGCTGCAGGTCGAGCTGGTCCGTCTGCAGTACATGGCTCCGCGTCTGCGCGAAAACCAAAAGCTCGGCGATCGACAGCGCGGCGGCATCGGCGGCAAGGGCGCCGGCGAGTCGCAGCTTGAACTGGACCGTCGCAAGCTGCGCGATCGCGTGGCCGAGCTACGTGGCGAGCTGGCGGCGTTAGACACCGAGCTGCGTACGCGAAGCTCTCGACGGCAGGGCCTGCGACGCGTGGCCCTGTGCGGGTATACCAACGCCGGCAAGTCGACGCTGTTTCGCGCGCTGACCGAAAGCGAAGTCTACGTCGCTGACAAGCTGTTTGCGACGCTGGACACCACGGTGCGCGCCCTGCATCCAGCCCCGCGGCAGCGCATCTTGCTGTCCGACACCATCGGCTTTATTCGCAACCTGCCGACGCAGCTGGTCGCATCGTTTAAGACCACCCTCGACGAAGCGCTAGAAGCCGGCCTGATTCTGCACGTCGTCGACAGTGCCGATCCGGCCTGCCTGGCGCACATCGAAACGACGCGCAGCGTGCTGGCCGAAATCGGCGCCGGCAGCGTTCCCGAGCTGTTCGTCTTCAACAAGATCGACAAGCTGGACGACGGCAAGCTGCCCGCCGCAGTCGAGACCTTCCTAGCCAGCCTGCAGGCCCCCAAAGACAGCTCGTCCGAGGCCCAGTCCAAAGACAGCCCGCCCGAGGCCCAGTCCTTCGTCGGTGCGCTGTGCGTTTCGGCCAAGAACCCCGACGATGTCGCGCGCGTCCGACAGGCCCTTATCGACTTCTTCGATCGCGATCGCATCGAGACCGAGATCTTCGTCCCCTACGACCGCCAAGAGCTGCGTGGCGTGGTCTTCGGCAACAGCCAGGTCATGTCCGAGCGCTTCGACGAGCAGGGGATCTATTTCACCGTCCGTATCGATCCGATCGCGCTCTCGCGGATCACGCCCCAACTACAGCCAGCCCCCGCCGGGCTCTTAAGCAGTAATACGAATAAAGAGGAGTAACGAACGACATGGTTATGCAGAAAGGGACGAAGATCCTTCCCGCGGAGGGCAAGCTCGGCGTGCTGCTGCCAGGCCTTGGTGCTGTCGCTACGACGGTCATTGCCGGAGTCGAAGCGGTGCGCCGCGGTCTGGGAACCCCCAAGAAGAAGCCGATCGGCTCGCTGACGCAGATGGGGCGCATCCGCCTGGGCAAGCGCACAGAAAACCGCAACCCCTTCATCCGTGACTTCGTACCGCTGTCGCAGCTGGACGACATCGTCTTTGGCGGCTGGGACATTTTCCCCGACAACGCCTACGAAGCGGCGTCGCACGCCGGCGTGCTGTCGCGCGAAGACCTAGCCGAGCTACGCCCGCACCTGGAAGCCATTCGACCGATGCCGGGCGTCTTCGATCCTGCGTATGTCAAGAAGCTCAACGGCACCTTCGTCAAGCAGGGCGCATCGAAGCGTGATCTGGCGGAACAGCTGATGGCCGATATCGCGAACTTCAAGCGCGAAAACGGCCTGGCTCGCTGCGTTGCGATCTGGTGCGCATCGACGGAGGTGTACCAGCAGCCGAGCGCCTGCCATGCGTCCTTGGCCGCGTTTGAAAAAGGGCTCGATGAAAGCGATGAACACATCGCGCCCTCAGCGATCTACGCCTATGCCTGCTTGAAGTCGGGCGTGCCCTACGCCAACGGGGCGCCCAACTTGTCCCTCGATTTTCCCGCGATGGTCGAGCTGGCCAAGCGAGAGGGCCTGCCGATCTGTGGCAAGGACTTCAAGACCGGCCAGACGCTGATGAAGACGGTGTTGGCGCCGACGCTGAAGGCTCGCTGCTTGGGCCTGCAGGGCTGGTATTCGACCAACATCCTGGGCAACCGCGACGGCGAAGTCCTGGACGATCCCGAGTCCTTCAAGACCAAGGAAATGAGCAAGCTCGGCGCGTTGGAGTACATCCTGCAGCCGCACCTGTACCCCGATCTGTACGAGCACTTCCATCACGTCGTCCGCATCAACTACTACCCACCGCGCGGCGACAACAAGGAAGGCTGGGACAACATCGACATCTTTGGTTGGCTCGGCTATCCGATGCAGATCAAGATCGACTTCCTGTGTCGGGACTCGATCTTGGCGGCGCCGATCGTCCTCGATCTGGCGCTGTTTATGGACCTGGCGCAGCGGGCCAGCATGCAGGGCATTCAAGAGTGGCTGTCGTTCTATTTCAAGACGCCGATGACCGCTCCGAGCCTGTATCCCGAGCACGATCTGTTCATTCAGCTGATGAAGCTTAAGAACACGCTGCGCTATCTGCGCGGTGAAGAGCTGATCACGCACCTCGGCGCCGAATACTACGACTAGCGACGGAAGTCAGCGCGCGCGCGCGCGCCGCTTCGCAGGCTGCGCTGCGTTGGCGTGTCGCTTTCTCGACAAGTGGCAGCGGCCGACGTATCAAAAAAAGACATGCGCTGGCCTGCGGTCCTTTTTGCCTTCGTCCTGCTTGGCAGTGCCCTA
>JAYRFD010000727.1:0-5723 GCA_041908565.1 Polyangia bacterium
CCCGGCGATGCCACAAGCGCAATCCCGCCCAACAAGAACGACATCTTGATGCGTATCAAGGCCGGTCCCAGCTCAAATTCCCTGGTCGTCAATCGGCTAGAGCTCTGCATCAGTACGCCGTAGATCCGTTGGGATCCGCTTGGGTCAACCAGGCCGATCAAAAAAGGAATGCTGTCAGCGCCGCTCTGGCGACGGGGGAAGCGTCAGAGCCCAGTCTGGGTTTTGGCGGCTAGGTCTGGCGCCATTCCGGCTTGGTGATCACGGGGTGTTGGAAGGCGCGCTCGCGTTCGATGTCCAGGTTGCCCAGGTGCAAAGACAAAGGAGCCTGCACCCACTTGTAGATCGACCGCGTAAACAGGTTGGCAAAGCGGTCGGCCCAGGTGCGGTGCTGGCTGGCAGCGAACGACGGGAACATGGCGCCCGTGATCTGGGCTGCTTCTTCGGGCATGTACTTTTCGCCGACCTGCAGCGCGATGTGCGCATCCAAGACGGGATACGGCATCAGATCGCGCTCGTCTTCCTGATCGGGGGCTAGCTCGGCACTGGCCGGAATGGCGATGGTGCGGGCAATGCCGTCGAGCATCTGGGTCTGCAGCAGGTAGTCGAGCAGGTAGTTGACCACGGTCTTGGGCAGGTTGGCGATGGGCGCCAAGCAGCCCATCAAGTCGCCGCCGATGGTGGTGTAACCGACGGCCTTTTCGCTCATGTTGCCGGTCTGCAGGAACATGCCGGACACCGCGTTGGCCCAGTTCCACATGCGCTGCCCGCGCAGGCGCGACTGGATGTTCTGCAGCGTCAGCGGAGTCAGGACCTCGCCCGGCTGCAGCATGGCGCGCGCGGCTTCGGCTTCGCGTTCGAAGGCCTCATCGATCGACAAGACAACAAAGGGCACACCCAGCTCGCGCGCGGTGATCTCGGCGGCGTCACGCGTGGCCTGCGATGAAAAGCGGGTCGGCATGTAAAACGCCCGCAGCAGGTTCGCCACCGTCGCAGCTCCGCCGTCTGGGCCCTTGCCCGACTTCTGCTGACGCGCAAGCACATAGCGATGCGCCAGCAACAGACACAGCAAGCTGTCGCGACCGCCCGACAGGGCCACACCGATGTGACGAAACACGCCGCTCTTTTCGAAATAGTCGCCGATGCCCAGGGTCATGGCGTCGAGCAGCTCTTCGCAGAACTGCTGCCGCGCTGGAATGCTGGGGCGATTGCTGGGCAAAAAGAAGTTGGCGTTTTCGGGCAGTGCGAAGGTGGGTTCCTTCTGTGGCGTGGTGGGCTGCGAAAGGACCACGCGCGTGGCGCGAGCCCCCGGTGCCAGAGCCGACTGATACGCCGCGGCATCGGATCGGAACGTGGTGTTTTCAGCGCGCAGGCGACGCGTGCGATCGATGTCGACGGTGCAGGCAAAGGTCCCGGCCGCAAAGCGCGGGGCCGCAAGCAGCAGGCGCCCGTTCTGCGCGACAAAGCCGCCGCCATCGAAGACCAGGCCATCGTTGCTGCCGACGGCGTTGACGTACAGCACGGTGGCTTGATAGTCGGCCGCGCGCGTGCAGACCAGCTCGCGCCGCGATGCTTCGACGCCGATGCGAAACGGCGAAGCGGACAGGTTGACGACGATCTCGGCCCCTTGCAGGCAGCGACGCTGCATGGGACCCATCGGCGACCAGATGTCTTCGCAGACCTCGACCGCCAGCAGTCCGAAGTCGGTCTGAAACAGCAGGTCGCCAAACGGCACGGCATTCGGCAAGCCGAAGTCAAACAAGTCCAGCGTTCGCGACAGTCCGGCTCGCCCTGGCGATAGGCAGCGCGACTCATAAAACACGCTGTACAGCGGCAGCTTTTCTTTGGGGACCAGCCCCAGAAGCTGCCCGCGATGCACCACCGCGGCGCAGTTGTATACCTCGCTGTCGACGGTGCAAAGGACGCCCAAGACCCAGACCGCGGGCAGGCTGGCGGTGGCGCGCATAAACCCCGCCAGGGCCTGCCACTGGCCAGCGATGAAGCCGGGGAACAGCACCAGGTCTTCGGGTGGATAGCCACACAAGACCAGCTCGGGAAAGGCGGCCAGCTGCACCCCTTCGGCGTGCAGGGCCAGGGCTTGCGCGCGCAGCTGAGCGGCATTGCTGCGGACGGCTCCGACGGTGGAATTGACGACTCCAAGGCCCATACGAAGCAGCATCATCGCGACATCTCCACCGCCAGGGTCATCGGGCGGACACGCGGTATCGGTCGAACGGGATCGCGACCGGGCATCGGCAGCACGCACGGTGCGGGACGGATACGCGCAAAGGGATCGAGCAACAGAGTTCCAAACAAGACGGGCATGGCCTATTCCTGCGCGGCAGCGTGGATCAGCTCGCGCACGTCGGCAAGCAGCGCGTCCGAAAGCACAATGGGCCACGTCGGAGGCGTCGCAGAATCGCCCCCCTGCCCTTCGCGCACGACGGCGCGAAACGGATCAGGCAGGGCCAGAAGCTGGGCCCGCACATCCTGCCGCGAGTCCGCCACGCTGGGCAGCGCAGCGACGAGCGACCGGCCTCTCCACAGCGGCTGCAACAGCGGTCGGCCCCCGGGCGGAGCCGCTTCATCGGCACCGCACAGATAGTCATGATCGGCATAGCGATGGACCTGCAAGCGCCCCGGCAGCGTCGCCTTGCCCGAGCCGCGCGCGACCTTCATGGTCCGCTTGCCATGGCTGTTGACGACCAGCTTGCCGACGGCGCCAATGCCGGTTGCAGCATCGGGAGAACAGGTGATGTTTTCACCCACACCGAAGCCATCGGCGCCCGCTTCAGCTAGATCGCGCACGCGGTATTCGTCCAGTCCATCGGACACAAAGATCGACACGTTCGGCGCACCCAAGGACTGCAGAAGCTCGCGCGCTTTTTTCACGTTGGCCGGCGTCACATCGGAATCCAGCCGCACGCCCAAGCAGCGCCCGCCCGACGCCCGCACTGCGCCGCGAATGCCGCGCCAGGTGTCGTAGGTGTCGACCAGCAAGGTCGAAGCCTGGGGAAAGATCTCATAGAAGCGCTGGAAGAAAGCCAGCTCGCTTTCGTGCACCGGAACACCCAGGCGCTCGGCCGCTTGCACCGCGAAGTGGTCCATGGTCCCCACGGACGGCACGCCATAGCGGTGCGTCGCCAGAAGGTTGGATGTCGCGCGACAGCCCGCCAGATACGCGGCATACGCGGCATCGACCGCGGCGGCCGGATGGGTGCGGCGCTGCCCAAACTCGATCACCGGGCGATCGATGCCATCGGCGCTGGCCGAAAGGACAACGCGCGCGGCCTTCGACGCCACCATCGACATGTGGTTCAAGCGCGAAAGCCACGGCGTCTCGATCAGCTTGGCCAGCACCATCGACGTCGACACTTGGACAAGCGGCGTGTACGCAACCAGCGGAATCCCCGCGATGACGATCGGCTGACGCGCCCGATCCAGCGCCGGTCCCGCGAAGGCCGGCGTGCCCTCGGGCAGCGCATCGATGTCACCGACGAAGCCGTCGAGCGCCGCCAGCGCTTCACGCACCGCCCGGCCCGGCCCGGTCTGCAGCGCGGGCCCCAAGATCGGGTGCTGATCCAGCGTGCAAAGTTCTTCGTGCGACAGGCGCAGGGACTGGCAGTGCTCGACGATGCTGCGCAGTCCAACCGGCAGGACAAAGCGGCGATTGCGCGGCAGACGGCGGAAGAAAAAGCTCATCCACAGGGGCTGGCTGCTGTGCAGGCGACCTTCGGCCGCATGCGCGATCAGCGTCGTTAACTGATAGACATCCAGACCAAAGACATGCGCATCGCGCGCCGCGGCCACAGGTTGCCCAGGCAGTCCGGGGGTCGACGATCCGTGCAAGGGTTGGGATGGGGTCGTCATGCGATCTCGCTTGCGGTGGACACGGCGGCTGGCGAGTCCGCAGGGAACACCAGCTGACTGCTTGCGATCGTGCGCACGCCGGCGGCCAGAAACGCAGCGTCGGTGGCGGCCGCCCCATCGGGGTTCACGGCGCGACACAGGTCGTCCATGACAAAGGCGGAAAGCCCTTCGCTCATGGCGTCGATGGCGGTCCAGGCAACGCAGTAGTCGCGAGCCAAGCCGCAGACAAACACACGCTCGATCGATCGCGCGCGCAAAAGAGCGCCAAGCCCCGTGGTCCGCCGCACGCCGCGCGGTCCCTGGTTTTCGCGAAACGCGCTGTACGAATCGGCGTCGGCGTAGGTGCCCTTGCGCAGAATCAGCGTCAGCGGATCGCGCGGCAGCCCCGCATGCAGCGCCGCGCCCGGCGTGCCTTGCACACAGTGATCGGGCCACAGCGTCTGATCCACACCGGGATGTCCACCGACCTGCCCAGCCGCCTGCCCACCCGCCTGCCCACCGATCTGGCGATGCAGGCGCAGGGTGGAAAACGGCGGCAGACCGTGCCGACTGGCGAAGGAAATGTGCCCGCTTGGATGCCAGTCCTGCGTGGCCACGATGGTGTCAAAGCCACGCCCCAAGACCAGCGCGGCGATCGGCGCTACGACCGCGTCTCCGTCGGCAACAGCCAGCGATCCACCGGGCATGAAGTCGGGCTGCAGATCGATCACAAGAAGCGCATCCCGCCGCCTGTCGATGCACAGTGACGGGGTGCTTGGGAACGAAGGCCCCGCCTGCGCGCTGGGTGCAGCCGTGGAATCGGTGCGTTCTGCCATGTCATGAAGGTAACCGATCGAGGCGTGGGCTGGGCAAAGGTGAAATCAACCGCTTTGTCGACGGCAGAAGCGCGTCCGCAAAAGCAGCGGCAAGTCCTGTAAAGTAGCAACAATGCCCGACGTAATGGCCATCGTCAGCAAAGCGATCTTCGAGAAGAGCGCGCGCAACGCCAAGGTGGGAAGCCTGTGGTCGACCCACGTCTATCGCAGCGCCAACAAGCAGCTGGAAAAGCTGGGCACCGACGGAATGCTGTTCCTGGTGACGGTTCGCCCCACCGAGCGCAAAGGCGAAGCGCTGTGGCTGGTCGGCGTGCTGGAACAGCCGAAGTTCGACGGCGAAGAATGGACGGCGCCGCGCAACCGACGCCCGATCGCCGACATCAGCGGGATCAAAGATCGGCTGAAGTTTGAGTCGGGCAAGGGCCTGGGCGGCGGCAAGGGATCACTGGCCATGTCGCTGCAGACGCCGCGCGCGCTGACCAAGGAAGATGCGGCGCTGCTGCTCTCGGCCGCTCCGGTGCGGGCTGCGCGACCACCGCGGCCACCGGGTCCGGTCAACATCGCGCGACACGAAGACAAGCCGCCCCTGCCCTGCTTGTGCAAAGGCTGCTTGGCCGACGCCAAAGAGTCCATCGACATAGATGGCGAGACCTTCGTGCGCGCCAAGGTCGAAGCGAACGAGCGAGTCCTGCACTTCTGGCTGCCCGCGACGCTGCAAGATGAGCTGGCCGACATCACCAAGCAGCTCACCGAGCGCCTGCGCCGCCGCATGCCGCCGTGGAAAAAGAAGGGCGATGCCGGCTCGGGCGGCTCGAATGCGGAAGGCGACGACGACGACGACGACAGCGACGAATAGCCGCCCCGCCGCGGCACGTGCACATCCACTTGGATTCGGAGTTCACATGCAACGCACTCTGCAGAGTATCGCGGTTTCTTCCATCGCTTTGTTTGCCGGCGCCTTGCTTGGGGCCGCGCAGCTTTCGTCGGCGCGAGCCGAGATCGATCCCGGGGCCGGCAGTGCCGCCCGGCCCCCCGGGGCGG
>JAYRFD010000728.1:0-1967 GCA_041908565.1 Polyangia bacterium
TCGCACGCGAAAACTCGGTCTGACGAGCGCTGACGACAACGATCGGGCTGGTCAGCTCAAGCGTCTGGTAGACGTTGCCGGCGTTGGTCGCGCGACGGAACTGGCGCGCCCCCAGCACGGCACTGATGTCGGGGGCCAGCCCCGCATCCAAAAGACCCGCCACGCGCGGCAGCATGTCTTTGCCGACAGCCGTGCTGGTTCCACCGACGAACGATGCGCCCTGTTCCTTGGCGACGCGGGCCACGATCGGCGCATAGGTCTCGGCCAGGTAGTGCTTCAGGGCTGGGGCCTCGACCGAAAGCACACCGTCGGCGCCAAAGGTCGCCGCCTGAGCCGCCGCCGCTTTGACGTTGTCCCCGATCAGCAAAAACAGCAGTTTGCCGCCCTGGGCCTTGTGAACCGCGCGGGCGAAGGTGATCGCCGACAGCGCCGCTGGACGCAGCGCGCCTTCCGCCTGCTCCAGATAGATCAGTACGTTTCCCATCTGTGTACCCTTCTTTCCTAGAGCAACCGTTACAGGACCTTCGCTTCAGAGCGCAGCTTCTCGACCAGCTCCGGCACCGAGCCAATCTTCTTGCCGGCCTGACGGGCGGGCGGCAGCTCTGCCCCGTGGGTCTTGACGTTCAGCGCCGTCGACACCCCCAGGCCCGCTAGGGTCAGCGCCTCGATGGGCTTGTCCTTGGCGGCGCGAATGCCCTTGAGCGACGCGTAACGCGGCCCCTCGGGATACGCAAAGCTGGCGGCGGTGCGCCCGTTCTTGACGGCCTGGGGAGCGATGATGCGCAGGTCGACCGTCACCACGGCCGGCAAGCGGACCTTCTTGATCTCGACGCCGTTGTCGACTTCGCGGCCGACCAACAGGGCCTTTCCGCCGTCGACAACCTGGATGCTGCAAGCGAACGTCGCCTGCGGCCAGCCCAGAAGTGCGGCCAAGCGCTGGCCCACGTCATTGCCTTCGTTGTCGGCGGCCAGCTTGCCCATCAGCACCAGGTCGGGCTGATCGCGGCGGACCAGCTTTTCCAGCGTCTTGGCGACGATGACGGCATCCAGCTCTTCGTCTTTGGCGTCGACGCGGATGGCCTTGTCTGCGCCCATCGCCAGGGCCGATCGCAGCTGCTGCTGTACATCGGACGGGCCCAGCGAAACGACGGTCACAGCGCCCTGGCGGGTGGCGGGGGCTGCACCATCTTCGGTCAGACGTAGCGCCGCTTCGACGGCGTATTCGTCAAATTGGTTGAGCTGCCAGTTGGCAGCGCTGAGATCCAGCGCGTTGCCCTTGAGCTTGATCTTCTGCCCAGGGTCGGGAATGCGTTTGGCGGTGACCAGAATCTTCACGGTTCCACTCCTCGTACGGATGGTCGGCCACTAGATAGCACTAGATAGTGCTAGATAACACTAGATAGTTGCGGGGAAGAAGGGCGACGTGGGGGGACGAAGTGGGAATCGTCTAGGCAGGCGATTTGGCAGCGGAATCGGCGGGGTCTTCTGCGCTGTGATCGCCGCTCCTGGCGGTCGAAGAGCTTGGGGGCTCTGCGGCAAACTCTCGCCGTCGAGCCCAGAGCAGCACCAGGCCCGTGACACCCAGCACACCGGCGGGTAGCTGCGCGGTGTCTGGAACGTGGAACGCAGTGGCCCCGGCCACGACTGCGGCCAGCGAGCCCAAAAGACCCGGAATCCACGCCGCGCCCCGCCGCAAGAACAGCCCGGCCGCGATGGCGGCACAGATGGCGGTCAGCCCGCCATAGATCGCCAGATCGCTGGCCACCGCGGCGACATCGCGATGCACATACGGTGCACGCAGCACGGCAAAGAACAGCGTCCCGGCATAAAGCAGAAAGCAGCAACCGACCATATCGGGCGCCACGGTACGTCGGACAGACATATCGGCAGCCTATCGTGGATGGCCGGCCCTGTCACCCACTTGCCATGGGATGCCGCTTGCAACTGGCGCAGGCCCTGCGCAGCGA
>JAYRFD010000729.1:0-2829 GCA_041908565.1 Polyangia bacterium
ACCGAACACCAGATCGGTTCGGTCCTTTTCCGACATCGACGGCGCGCTGACCTTGACGCCCGGCAGGTTGACGCCCTTGTTGTTCGACAGCGGACCGCCGACCAGAACGCGCGTGATGACATCGCGGGCCTGCACTTCCAGGACCTCGATCTGCAGCAGCCCATCGTCGAGCAGAAGCACATTGCCCGGCTTCACGTCTTTGGGCAGGTGCTCGTAGGTGATCGAGGCGCGGTGCGCATCTCCGACGATCTCGTCGATGGTCAGGACGAACTCAGATCCCGGCTCGAGCATCGTGCCAGGCTGGATCTTACCGACGCGAATCTTGGGGCCCTGCAGATCCTGCAGAATGGCCACCGCCCGGCCCCGCTTGCGCGACGCTTCGCGCACCGCTTGATAGGTCGCCGCGTGATCGGCATGGGCGCCGTGCGAAAAGTTCAAGCGCGCGACGTCCATGCCTTCATCGATTAGGTGACCGATGACTTCCGGACTGCGGCTCGCCGGGCCGATCGTGCAGACGATCTTGGCGCGACGATAGGGACTGGCCTGCGGATGCTTCTGCAGAGACGACGAAGCCATGAAGTACTTATATCGCGATTGCCCGCGCAGACGGGCAGGCTTTTTCAGTTGGCGCGCTGGGCCTTTTTGCTCTCGTTGTTTTTTCTGCGAGTTTTCCTTTGACCATTGGCCAGCGACCTTGATAGAACTCTCGCCTGTTCACGACATAGCTTCTATCGGGGCGTGGCGCAGCCTGGTTAGCGCACCAGTCTGGGGGACTGGGGGTCGGTGGTTCAAATCCACTCGCCCCGACAAGCGAGCCCGCGAGGACATCAAGGTCCCTCGCGGGCTTTTTTCTATCTGCAGTCGCTGTTACAGTGCTCTGCATGTCTATGCACGCACTGCGGCGACCTTCCCATTTCCCCCGCCCCTTCGGGCTGTCGGCCCGCGCAGCGGGAACCCTTGGTGGAGCAGCCCTGGCGCTGTTCTTGGTATCGACCGCGGGCGAGGCGAGCGCTCAGACCGCACCCGCGACGGTAGCCAAGCCAGCAGCCAAACCGGCAGCCAAGCCGGCGGGCGGCAAGAAGACCCCCACAGGACGCGGCAAGGAATACCACGGCGAGGCGACTCCGAAGGACATCGTGCCGGGGTCCAAGGTCATCCTGGCCCTGCTTGAGCTTGGTAGCAATCGCATGGCGATCGGCAAAATGGAAGAGGCGCTGCAGGCCTTTACCGACGCGGTGCAGCGCTTCCCGCTGGAGCCCGATCCGTATTACATGCGCGCGACCTGCTATCAGCGCATGAACCGCCTGGCGGAAGCCGAAATGGACTTTCGTGAGGGCATCAGCCGCGATCCCAAGAGCAGCAAGCCCGAGACGCACAAGGCGCGCGCCGAGCTAAGCCGCGTGCTGATCGAGCGCAACCAGCACGCCGCCGCCATCGAGATGCTGGATCCGCTGACGCGCGAAAAGCCGACGATGTTTGAAGCGCAGTACAACCTGGGCGTGGCCCACGAAGCACTGCGTCACTGGGCGGAAGCCATCGCGGCGTTTACGACGGCGACCAAGCTGAAGCCGATCGACGCCAAGCCGCGCTTCACGCCCGCCGATGCGTACGGCCACCTGGGCGACACGCTGCGCAAGGCCGGTCGCATGGACGAAGCCGAAGCCCCGACGCGGGAAGCTGTTCAGCTAGCCCCCGACAACCCGCGCATGCACTTCAACCTGGGCAGTCTGCTGACCATGCGAAAGAAGTACGACGAAGCCATCGGCGAGTTAACCGCCGCCGTCCAGCTTGTCGAGCCGATCATGGAAAGCGGCACCGCCGACGACAAGGTCGAGGCCAAGTACATGCTGTTCCAGTCGCACTTCCGACTGGGCGTCATCTACATGAACCGCGAGCGCTTGGCCGATGCTGCGACGGAGTTTGAAAAAGCCAAGGCGGTCGACCCAACGCCCGAAGTGCTGACCTATCTGGGCCAGACGCGAGCCAAACAAGGCGACATCGGGCGCGCCGAAGCAGAGTTTCGCGCGGCCCTGGCCAAAAACCCTCAGCAGCACGCCATCCGTCTGCACTTGGCGACGCTGCTCGTCAACAACAAGCGCTGTCCGGAAGGACTGCGGGAAGCGAACCTGGTGCCCAACGAGCCGGCCTATGCCGAGACCGTGAACCGCATCAAGGGCGTCTGCGACTATCAGCGTCAGATGGAAGCGCGCGGCGGCAAGTAACCGCTGTTTGCGCCCAGCCCTCCCGCACGCAACCTGCCCGGCTGCACGCTCCGCCCCGACGAACGCAACCTGCCCTCCCAAACGCCCGGTCGTTCAAGACGCAACCTGCCTTGCTGCACGCGCCCCGTGCTGCCCGCACGCGCCCTGCCCTTCAAGACCCGTCGCTGGCCACGTTTCCTGCGTTCTTCGCTGGATTAGCGAACGGGCTTGATCGGCAGCGTCGGTGTCGAACGCGCTTTGCTGACATCGACCGGCGCAAAGGACTCCGTCCCGCTGGCCGCCGGGCCGCGGCTGGGCGTGCTACTGGGCCGGCTTGAGCGCGTCGACGTCGGATGGCCCGGAGCCACGCGGTCCTGAGCCGTGGGCTCGGTGGCTGTCGCTGGCGGCACCTGGGTGGGCGGGTTCGTCTGCTTGGACGACGCAGTCGACGTCACCGCGGGTGCAGCCGGCGCCGACTGCCACCACCAGCGACCCAATCGAGCCTTGGCCACGCCGGTTCCAATGCCAGCCGACAGCAGCAGCCCCAACGTCAGCCCCAGGCCCCAGGTCTTGAGCGTCTCGGAGATCCCCGATCCACCTTGGGCAAGCTGCTGCAGGCGCTGCGCGA
>JAYRFD010000730.1:0-2120 GCA_041908565.1 Polyangia bacterium
GATTTCTCTTTCGCGGCGACGGTCCTTTTTGCCGAACCACTCGCTTAGATGAAGTTCACAACCAGACCCAGCTCGGTCAGCGTATCCAGCTTCTGGTTGTAGTGGTTCGGGTGATCGATGGGCGTCGCAAACTTGGCAAATGGCGCCGGCGCGTTGTTGAAGCGGATGTTAAACGCAGCGCGGAAGCTGAGCGGCTTCCAGATCTTGGTTGTGAATTCCAGCTTGCCGTTCACGCGAGTGGCTTCCGCCGCCCCGACCACACGATCGCCGATCGTAAGCGACACAAGATTCAGTAGGGCTTCGACGCTGGCGCGCAGCGAAGAGTGGTCGCCGATCGACAGTCCGTAGCCGACAAACAGCCGCGCCGAGTGCAGGCTGACATCCTGGCGAAAGTCAGCCGCCGCCCCGTCTGCTTTGAGCAGGTAGTCGAACGTGAAGTCGTAGCCGACTTCCGCGAGCAGCTCATGCATCTTGGTTTTTACGACCTGGCGCATGTAGCCGACCTGACCGCCCAGGAACCAATCTTTGCTGGCCGGCTTATCGAAGCCAGCAAAGAAGAGGAGGTATCCCGTGTTGTTCGCACTGAAGAAGCGATCGTAGCGACCTCCCCCTTTCAACGAGGCCGCCGTCTCTTGGGACTCGGGCGTCAGCGGCTCGTCGGAGTCGATCTTCATGTTGCCGTTTAGGTCCTCGAAGCCGGTGTACTGCGTCGTGCGGGTGTACAGCGCGTCGGCCGCAAGCTGAAGCTTGTTCTTGCCATCATTGCGCGAGACCAAGCCACCGCCCGAAAACGACAGGACCTGCGCGTTGCCGGTCGCGGCCGAAAAGCCAGCCGACGCGGATGCTTTCCACTCGACCTTCTTTACTTCTTCGAGCTTGCCAAACTCGTACTTGGCGTCTTTGCCCGGCGGCGGCGGCGGCGGTGGCGGTGCTTCGACAGGCGGCGGAGGCGGTGCCGGAGTCTGCGCCGCAGCGTCGGGTGCTGGGGTCTGCGTCTGAGCGGAAGCGACACCGACAAGGCCACAGGTGAACAGCAGACCAAGGGCCAGCGGACGCCGGCTTTTCATGTTGCGGAACATTTCTCTGCAAGCTCCTACATTCGATTCGTTCAAGGGTGCGTGGTGACAACGGGGGACATCGACTTGCGCAATCGGCGCGCGTTGGGAGGCCTCCCGCTCAATGCCTCAGCAGGGCGTCGGGATAGTCGCGCGGAGCATCAAGGCGAGCAAAAAAAAAATCGCGTCCATGGAGCTCTGTTAGCCTCTCCATGTGGCCAAGGACACGCCCCCCAGAAAGTCGCCCAGAACCAGCCGTCCCAAGACGTCCTTCCGACCGGGGGCCCGATCCGAAAAAGCGCCCAGCCGACTCTCGCGCGAGGACTGGATTGCCGCAGCCCTGCGACAGATCAGCGAAAGCGGCCTGGCCAGCGTCAACGTCGCCGGCTTGGCCGAGTCTATGCAGGTCACGACCGGCAGCTTTTATTGGCACTTTGCGTCGCGCGACGAGCTCCTAGAAGCTGCGCTGGATCGCTGGGAGACCGAGCGCATCGACGTCATCGAGACGCTGCGCGACATCGCCGATCCGCGCGCCCGACTGGAACGCCTGATCGTCGAGATCTATCGCAATCGTGAGCGTGGTGCACTGTTCGCGGCGCTGCAGGCATCGGCCAGCGAGCCGCGCATCGCAAGCCGCTTGCGGCGCACCACGCAGCGTCGGCTGAGCTTCCTGACGCAGACCTATCGCGAGCTGGGCTATCCGATGGCGCGCGCGCGACATGCGGCCTTGGCGGTCTATTCGCTATACACGGGGCTGTGGGAAGTGATTCGCACTCTGCCTCCGTCGGACGAACACGCGATGAGCGGGGATCGCCTGACCGACTACGTCGAGTACCTTCGGAGCCTGGTCTTGCCACCGACTCCCCCGTCGCGCTGACAGGCCCGCCCGCAGCAGCACTCACTTCGGGGCCGAGCGGGGCCCTGGACGCGATCGTCCAAGACTGAGGGGCTGTCTCAAAAAACTGAGAGCCCGCTGCGGGTCTATCCCCCACGACCGTCGGAGCAAAACAGAGTCTCGCTGCGGCATTCGGCTTGCTACGATGGCGGTTGCCGTGTCTACGTTCC
>JAYRFD010000731.1:0-3593 GCA_041908565.1 Polyangia bacterium
ACCCCACCGGCACGCTGTACAGCCGCGAAGCGCTAAGCGCCGTCGTCGATCTGGCCAAGCAGCACGGCCTGATGCTGATCTGCGACGAGGTCTATCGCGACTTCGTCTACGCCGGCACGCCGCTTTCGATCCTGTCGATCCCCGGGGCCAGCGAGGTCGCGATCATCATCGACTCGCTGTCGAAGCGCTTTTCGGCCTGCGGCGCGCGCCTGGGCTGCATCATCAGCCAGCGACAAGAGCTGATCGATGCGGTCACCCGCTTCGCCATGGCTCGCCTTTCGCCGCCGACGCTGGGTCAGCTGGGTGGACTGGGCGCGCTGGAAGATCCGGGGCCGTTTGTGTCGTCGATGATCGGCGAATTTCGCCGCCGTCGCGATGTGCTGATGGAAGAGCTGGCGCGGCTGCCGGGCGTGCTGGCCCCCGAAGCGCAGGGCGCGTTCTATCTGATGACGCGGCTGCCGGTCGACAGCAGCGAGCGCTTCTGCGCCTGGCTGCTGAACGAGTTTTCGCAACAGGGCGAGACGGTCATGCTGGCGCCGGGACCGGGCTTTTATCAGACGCCGGGCTCTGGACAGGACGAAGTGCGCATCGCCTATGTCTTGGGGGAAGCGCCGCTGCGACGGGCCGTGCAGCTTCTGGGGCACGCGCTGCAGGCCTACCCCGGCCGCAAGTAAGGCCGCGACTTTCAGCGATCGGCTTGGCTGCAGACTCTTGACCGCTCGCTCGTCGGGATGGTACGCGACGACGAAACGGAGGGTTCTGCCCCATGACTACGTCCACCGTGCCCAAGCCCAAGGCCCGCGTCATTCGCTGCGGCCTGATCCAGATGTCCAATCCGATCAACGACGAGTCGCGTCCCGTGGCCGAGATTCAAGAGGCCATGCTGCAGAAGCACCTGCCGATGATCGAACAAGCCGGCGAGCGCGGCGTGCAGATCCTGTGTCTGCAAGAGATCTTCAACGGCCCGTACTTCTGCCCCTCGCAAGATCGCAGGTGGTACGACGCGGCAGAGCCCGTTCCCGGCCCCACCGTCGAGCGTCTGCAGCCGATCGCCAAGAAGTACGGCATGGCGATGATCGTCCCGGTCTACGAACGCGCGCTGGCCGGCGTGTACTACAACACGGCGGCGGTGCTGGATCACGACGGGTCGTACCTGGGCAAGTATCGCAAGACGCACATCCCGCACACGTCGGGCTTCTGGGAAAAGTACTTCTTCAAGCCGGGCAACACGGGCTATCCGGTGTTCAAGCTGTCGTCGGGCGTCGTGGTCGGCGTGTACATCTGCTACGACCGCCACTTCCCAGAAGGTGCGCGCGCCCTGGGCCTGCGCGGTGCGGAGATCGTCTTTAACCCATCAGCCACCGTCGCCGGTCTTTCGCAGTACCTGTGGAAGCTGGAACAGCCGGCGCACGCCGTCGCCAACGGCTATTTCATGGGCTGCATCAACCGCGTCGGAACAGAAGCGCCGTGGAACATCGGCAAGTTCTATGGCACCAGCTACTTCGTCGATCCGCGCGGCAACTTCCTTTCGGTGGCCAGCGAAGACCAGGATGAACTCGTCGTGTCCGATCTGGACCTGTCGATGATCGAAGAGGTGCGGCGCGTATGGCAGTTCTATCGCGACCGTCGCCCCGACGCCTACGGCGACCTGACCGCCGAGCTTCCATAACCACCGGCGCTGCCGTCACGGTGACCGGCTTACGGGCTGGGCGAAGGCAGCATCGGCAGGCGCACGGTGAAGGCGGTGCCGACGCCGACCGTGCTTTCGACATCGATCTCGCCGCCTAGCTCTTCGATGATCTGGCGCGAAATCGCCAGGCCCAGGCCGGTGCCTTTGAGCTTGGTGGTGAAGAACGGGTCGAAGATGCGCGAAAGCTGGATCGGCTCGATGCCCGATCCGTTGTCGGCGACGCGCAGCACGGCGTAGCGGCCTTCTTCGCGCAGGCTGATCTGGACGTGGTTCTGTTCGACGGGACGCTGCGGCATGGCCTGCAGCGCGTTCAGCACCAAGTTCAGCAGCACTTGGCCCAGGCGCGTCGCCGATCCGGCCACCGTGGGCCGGGCCGCAAGCTCGACAACCAGGCGAGCCCGCAGCGCCGATTCGCCGCGCACCAAGCGGAGCACCGACTGCACGACATGCGCCAGATCGACGGGGACGCGCACCGGGGCATCGCCGCGCGCCGACAGGTTGATGCTGTCGACAACATCCAGCAGGCGCTGCGCACCGTCTGCGGCATCGTTCAAGGCGCCTTCGATCTCGCGCAGGTTGGCCAGCGCACGCGTCGTCGCGGGCTGCGCTGCGGTCGCTGCGGTCGAAAGCTGGGTCAGGGTCTGGCGCAGGGCCTGCCGACAAAACTCGACGCTGGATGTGACGACCGAAAGCGGCGTGCGAAGCTCGTGGCCGATGCTGGCGGTCAGCACGCCCAGGGCATACATGCGCTCGGTCTCGCTGATGCGCACTTGCAGGCGCTGCACCGTCACCTTCAGGCGATGGCGCTCGACGGCGTCGCGCAGAGTGGCCAGTAGCTCGTCGGCGTTCCACGGCTTCTGCAGATAGCGGCTGACGTGACCGCGATTGATCGCTGATATGGCGGCCGATAGATCGGAATACGCGGTCACCAGCATGCGCTCGATATCGGGATGCGAAGCGCGCACGCGTTCGCACAGGTCGATGCCCGAAAGCCCCGGCATGCGCTGATCGGTCAGCAAAACGGCGATGTCCTGCCGGCCTTCCAGGACGCGCAGCGCCTCTTCCGCACTGCGGGCGGTGACGACGCTGTACTGCGGTTCGGCAATGGCGCGAAAGGCCAGAAGGTTCGCGCGATCGTCATCGACATACAGGACCGGCGGAGCCAAATCCAGGCTTGGGCTCGACGGAGCGGGCGAAGCAAGGGGTCGTGCCGGGCTGGTGATACCACTCATGCGACGGCTCCCTGTTCGGTTCGGCGCAGTCCGGGGCCTGACATGGCGCTGGGGATGCCGCGCGTCTCATCGGCGGAGGGCAAGGGCAGCTCGACGACGAACTCGGCGCCGCCGCTTTCACTGCTGCCGACGCGCAGCGAGCCACCATGGGCTTCGATGATCTGCCGCGAAAGATACAGACCCAGCCCCGTTCCTTCGCCGGGCTGACGCGTCGTAAAGAACGGATCGAAGATGCGATCGCGGCTCTCGGGCGGCACACCGGGGCCGTCATCGCCAACGCAAAGCACGATGGTGCCGCGATCGGTCTCGCGCAGCGTCAGGTAGATATGGCCCCCGCTGGGGCTGGCGCGCAGCGCGTTGTCGAGCAGGTTTAAGAACACTTGGTTCAGCTGCCGCGGTCGCACCAACACCAAGCGATCGGTGTCGTAGCGTCGAATCACCTGCAGACCCTCGTGGCGCATGCGATCGGAAAGCAGGCGAAGCGTGCTTTCAAGCCCGTTGCGCAGATCGAAGACGGATACGCCTTCGCCGTCGGCGGGCCGCGCGTGATCGGTCAGCGCGGTGGTGATCTCGGCGATGCGCTGCACGCACTCGTCGATCATGTCCAGCACTTCGGTGTGCAAGGTCGGCGTCAGCTCGTTGCGCTTGCGCAGGGCCGCGGCACCGGTGCT
>JAYRFD010000732.1:0-2338 GCA_041908565.1 Polyangia bacterium
CGCGCTGTTCGTGCTGAGCCCCGACATGCGGCGCCCCGGCCTGGCCAGCGCCGACATCAGCGAGGGCAGCGAAGGCAACGACACCAGCGAGCTGCAGCCGAACCGCTTGAACAACCAGATCCTCGTCTCGTACTACGAGCGCGAGTGGAAGCGCTGGAACTGATGGCGGGCCCACCTGCCGACGACGCAGACGCGCTCAGCCGCCGCCAGTTCATGCTGGCCAGCTTGGCCGCCGTGGGATCGGCGGGATCAGGCTGTTCACTGGACCTGTCCCGTCGGGACGATCGCGTCGATCACATCCGTGGCGAGTTCCTGGGCCCCAGCCAAGATCGCGGACACAGTCTGCGCGATGGCGGATCCGCCCTGCGCAGCCGACCGATCGCAGAGCAGTCCCACGTCGACGTCGCCGTCTTGGGCGGGGGCGTTGCGGGGCTGTCGGCGGCGTGGCGCTTGTCGCGGGCCGGTGTCCATGACTTCGTCCTGCTGGAACTGGAAGACGAAGTCGGCGGCACGTCGCGAGCCGGCGAAAATCGCGTCACCGCCTATCCCTGGGGCGCTCACTATCTGCCCGTGCCCTCGCGCAACCTGGATGCCTTGTGCGAGCTTCTGCGCGAGCTAGATATCCTGCGCGGCTTCGACGCTGGCGGGCGCGCCATCTGCCGCGAAGAGACACTGTGCCGGTCGCCGCAAGAGCGCGTGTTCTTCAAAGGCCGCTGGTACGAAGGCCTGTACCTGCGCGTGGCCGCGTCAGCCGAAGATCAGCGCCAGTTCGAGCGCTTTCACGACGAAGTCGGTCGCTGGGTGAAGGCTCGCTCGACCGATGGGCGTCGCGCTTTCACCCTGCCGCGGGCGCACTCCGCTCCCGACATCGCGGCGGAGCTTGATCAGATGTCGATGGCCGCCCTGCTGGATCGCCTGGGCCTGAATTCCTGGCGCCTGCGCTGGTACGTCGACTATGCCTGCCGCGACGACTTTGGTCTGCGCGCCAGCCAGTGCTCGGCCTGGGCCGGCATGCACTACTACGCCGCGCGTCTTTTGCACCCCGATGACAGCCCGCCCGAAGTGCTGACCTGGCCCGAGGGAAATGGCTATCTGGTGCGTCGCTTGGCGCAGTACCTGGGGGGCGGATCGCAGTCGTCTACCGATCGCATCCGTCCGCGCAGCCTGATCGTCGATGTGCGATCGGTGCCACAGGCTGGCGCAGGTGGTGGCAGCGATGGTGTCGAGGTCCTGTATTTGGATCTGCGTCGTGAACCCGATCCCGGCAAAGCTCCGCTGTGTTCGCTGCGCGCCCGTCGCGCCATCTGCGCCTTGCCGGCTTTCTTGCGTCGCCACCTGCTATCCGACTATCGCCAGCGGCCCGAGTCCGTGCCCGCTTGGCTGCAGCAGTTCACCTACGCCCCGTGGCTGGTCGCCAACCTGACGCTGCGTCGGGCTCATGCGGCTCCCGTTGCTACGCCGCCGGTTGCGGCCAGCACTCGTGGGGCGGGCTTTCCCCCGTGCTGGGACAACGTCCTTATCGAAAGTCCGTCCTTGGGCTACGTCGTCGCCACGCACCAAAAGGAAGCACCGGTCGTGCCGTCCAGTCAGGGCGGCGATGGCCTGCCTCGCACCGTCTGGACCTACTATCTGCCCCTGTGTGACGGCGATCCCAAGGAGGAACGGGCTCGCCTTTTGCGCCTGGACTGGGCACAGGCGCGCGACCGCGTGCTGTCGGATCTGGGCCGCGCCGAGCCCCACCTGCATCGCGACACCGAACGCATCGACTTCTTCCGCTGGGGCCATGGCATGGTGCGCCCGGTTCCGGGTCTGTTGACCGGCTCGGCGCTGTCGCAGGCCGCCCAGCCGCTGGGGTCGCTGCACTTTGCGCACAGCGACCTTTCGGGGACGGCGCTGTTTGAAGAAGCCCATCACGCCGGCGTGCGTGCCGCCGAGGAGGTCCTGCACGCGCTCGACGCGTCGTTTGAACCGTGGGCGTGATAACGTGCGCCGCCATGTCCCAGCGAGATCCGCGATCGGGCCCCAGCGTCGCTCCCAAGCCGGAATCCGACGCACAGCGGGCAGGCCACAGCGCTCCTGTTTCGTCCGCCGTCAGCCGTCCCGCCGCTGCGCCGACCGGCTTTGGCATCGCACCGCGTAGCGCCCCCGTCGCCGATCGCCCGCTGAGCCTGCGCACCGAAGCCCAGGTCAGCGGCTATGCCACCACCATCGATCTGCCGCGCGTCCGCTTGGTCGTCGTCGAAGGCCCGGATCAAGGTCAGCTGTGCGACAGCGATGACGAGCTTCTGCTGCGGGTCGGTACGCGCGAAAACAACCAGCTGATCCTCAGCGACAAGAG
>JAYRFD010000733.1:0-3798 GCA_041908565.1 Polyangia bacterium
AGCTCAAGAGTCAGTCGGCGCTCGGTTGACCGCCGGGGTCGGGCGCCGGCTGGCGGGCGGCGGGAAGGGTGTGGTTTCGGGCGGCTGTGCTGATCGTTGACAGCCCGAGGCGCTTCGGCCTACGACTCTTCTGTGAAGATCGACGCTGATTCGACAGGTGCGGTGCAGTCGTTCGCCATCGGTGGGTCGCCTCCCCGTCGCGAAGGGCCGGAAAAGGTCACGGGGCAGGCGCTGTACGTCGACGACCTGCCGCCAGACTTTCTGGGATCGGCGGGCGTGGTGCATGGGGTGACGGTGCGTTCGCCGGTGGCTCGCGGGCGGCTGCGCGCGATCACGTTTCTGCCGGGCGTGCCGTGGGATGAAGTGGTGGTGGTGACGGCGGCCGACATCCCGGGCAAGAACCACATCGCGCTTCTGGAAAACGATCAGCCGTGCCTGGCGGCCAGCCTGCTGAACCATGCAGAGGAAGCGATCCTGCTTTTGGGCCACGCCGACCGCATCGTCGCCGAAAAGGCGCGGACCCTGGTGCGGCTGGAAATCGACCCGCTGCCGCCGCAGCTAGACATGGACGAGTCGCTGCAGCGTGGACAGAGCGGGGACACGGCGACCGGCGATGTCATTTGGGGCAAGGACAACGTCTTTAAGTCGTTCTGCATCGAAAAGGGCAGCGTCGATGCGGCGTGGGCCGGCGTCGATGTGGTGGTCGAAGGCGACTACGAGACCGGCGCGCAAGAACAGCTGTACATCGAACCGCAGGGCATGCTGGCCAACGTGACGGACGACGGGGGCGTGCTGGTCTATGGATCGCTGCAGTGTCCGTACTATGTGCATGCGGCGCTGATGGCGGTCTTCGATCTGCCGGCGGACAAGGTGCGCATCGTGCAGACCGAAACGGGCGGCGGCTTCGGCGGCAAAGAAGAATACCCGTCGATGATCGCGGCCCATGCGGCGCTTTTGTCGCGCAAGGCGGGGCGGCCCGCCAAGATCATCTACGACCGCTTGGAAGACATGGTGGCGACGACCAAGCGCCATCCATCGCGCACGCGCATCCGGACCGGGTGGAGCCGCGACGGTCGCCTGCGGGTCCAGGACATCGACTTTCGCATCGACGGCGGTGCGTACATGACGCTGTCCCCGGTGGTGTTGTCGCGGGGCGGTCTGCATGCGGCGGGACCGTATGCCTGCGATCACGTCCGCGTGCGAGCGCGGGCCGCGGCCACCAACACGCCGCCGCATGGGGCGTTCCGTGGCTTTGGGGCGCCGCAGTCGGTGTTTGCCATCGAACGTCACATGGACCAAGCGGCGCGGGCCCTGGGGCTGTGCGAGATCGAGCTTCGCCTGCGCAACCTGGTGCGCGATGGCGGGACGCTGTCGACGGGCCAGGTGCTGCGCGAAAACGTCGACATGCGGGCCATCCTGGATCGGGCGCTGACGCTTTCCGGTTACCTGGAAAAGCGGGCGCGTCACAGCGAACACAATCGCCGGGCCGGGCAGGGCGGACCGGATTCGCACCTGCGGCGTGGCGTCGGCATCGCGACGTTTATGCACGGCGCCGGCTTCACCGGATCGGGCGAGCGGTACTTGGCTTCGCGCGTGACGGTCGACTGCGACGCCAGCGGCCAGGTCCACGTGCGCGCATCCAGCACCGAGATTGGCCAGGGCACCAACACGATCTTCACGCAGATCGCGGCCGAGATCCTGGGCGTGCCGGCTTCGTCGATCACCGTCGTGCGACCCGACACCGCGCAGGTGCCGAACAGCGGGCCGACGGTGGCCAGCCGGACGGTGATGGTGGTCGGGGGCCTGGTGGCGCGGGCCTGCCGGGCGCTGAAGGCGCAGCTTGTCGATGCGGGCTTGCCGCCGCAGGGGCACTCGCTGGAACAGTTTCAGGCGGCTGTGCAGCGCCACATCAGCGGGCACGGATCGCTGTCGGTGACGACGCAGTACGAGCAGCCTCCCGAGGTGCAGTGGGATGACAAGGCGTATCGCGGCGATGCCTATGCCACGTATGCCTGGGCCGCCTACGTCGCTGAAGTCGAGGTCGACCTGGTGACCTATGAGACGCGCGTGCTGGACTTCGTCGCCGTGCAAGAGGTCGGCAAGGTCGTGCATCCGGTGCTGGCCGCCGGGCAGATCGAAGGCGGTGTGGCGCAGGGCGTCGGCTTTGCGCTGTACGAAAAGGTCGCGTGGCGCGAAGGGCGCATGGCCAACGGACAGATGACCAACTACATCATGCCGACGTCGGCCGATGTGCCGCCGATCCGCGTCGACTTCGTCGAAGTGGAAAACCCACGCCTGCGCGGCCCGCGCGGTGCCAAGGGCATTGGCGAGCTTCCTTTGGATGGCACGGCTCCGGCGATTCTGAACGCGATGTCGCACGCCACCGGCCTTTCCCTAAACCAAATCCCCCTGCTGCCGGAAGACCTGCTGTCGGCGCTGAAGCACGCTGCCGCCGCGGAGACGCACTGATGTCGACGCACCCGAAGAACGACTCGCCTCGCGATGCCACCGCTACATCCAGTGGCACCTTCACCAGTCCGCTGATCGATCTGCGCCTGCGGGTCAACGGCGTCGAACGAAGCTGCCTGGTCCACCCCATGGCGCGCTTGCTGGATGTGCTGCGCGAATCGCTGGGCCTGACCGGCACCAAAGAAGGCTGCGGCGAAGGCGAGTGCGGCGCCTGTTCGGTGCTGCTGGACGGCGAGCTGGTCTGTAGCTGCCTGGTGCCGGCCCTGCAGACCGTCGGCGCCCATGTGACGACGATCGAGGGCGTGGCTCCGGCGGCGGGAACCTTGGATCGCGTGCAGCAGGCGTTTGTCGACTGCGGTGGCGCGCAGTGCGGCATCTGCACGCCGGGCATGATCCTGGCGGCCAAGGCGCTTCTGGCCCGTCACCCGCACCCCGGCGAATCCGAAATCCGCGAGGGTCTGGCCGGCAACCTGTGTCGCTGCACCGGATACACCAAGATCTTCACGTCGGTGCTGCGGGCCTGCCAAGCCGAAGCCAGCACCCCGTCGGGAGGCGAAGGCTGATGCGCGGCTATCTTCCGGAATTCGAAGCGGTGTCGGCCCGCAGCCTGGTCGAAGCGCTGACCTTGCTGGCGCAGGATCGGCGCCATGCCGGGGCGCTGGCTGCGGCGGGCAGCCAGCCGCTAAGCCGTCGCTGGCAGCCGATTGCTGGCGGTACGGATCTGATGGTGCTGATGGCGGCGGGCAAGCTGCCGGCGGGCCGCTACCTGGACATCTGGGGCATCGACGAGCTGCGCGGCATCACGGTGTCACCCAGCCACGTGGATCTGGGGGCGCTGACGACGTTTACGCAGGTGCGCCAGCATCCGCTTTTGGCGGCCGAGTTCCCCTCGCTGGTGCAGGCCTCGATCGAGTCGGGGGCGATTGCCATTCAGAACCGCGGCACCTTGGGCGGCAACATCGCCAACGCCTCGCCAGCGGCGGACAGTCCGCCCGCCCTTTTGACTTATGACGCCGAGCTTGAGCTGGTGTCGCTGCGCGGCGCGCGCTGGCTGCCCTATGCCGAGTTTCACACGGGCTACAAGCAGATGCAGCGGTCCCCCGACGAGCTGATCGTGCGCATCCGTCTGCCTCGCCTGCCGTCGGCAGAACGCGAACGACTGCTGCACTATTACCGCAAGGTGGGGACGCGCAAGGCGCAGGCGATCTCCAAGGTCTGCGTTGCCGGATCGGTGCTGCGCGACGGCGATCGCTGGACGCGCGTGCGCATCGCGGTCGGCAGCGTGGCGCCCATTCCGCTGCGTTGTCCCAAGACCGAAGCCGTGCTGGA
>JAYRFD010000734.1:0-1763 GCA_041908565.1 Polyangia bacterium
AACTTCCAGAAATGCAAACGGCTTGCAACTTCCAGAAATGCAAACGGCTTGCAACTTCAGCTGTGCAAGCAGCCTATCGCTGAGCGGGGGGCCTGCGGTATCTTGCCGGCGATGAGCTCCTCGTTCGACGGACTGACAGCAGCGCAGGTTGGGGGTGGATCGTCGGCCGCAGCCACGGCCGCGCAGGCGGGATCGCCCATTGATCTGCGATCTGACACGGTGACCCGGCCCACCCAAGCCATGCGATCGGCCATTGCAGCAGCACAAGTCGGCGACGACTTGTACGGCGAAGATCCGACGGTGCAAGCGCTACAAGAACAGGTGGCGGCGCTTCTGGGGAAAGAGGCGGCCTTGTTCGTCCCCTCGGGCACGATGGCCAATCAGCTGGCCCTGCGCATCCACGCGCGACCGGGCGATGATGTCCTGGTCAGCGAAGGCGCGCACATCAAGTGGTATGAAGCCGGAGCAGCCGCCGCCCTGGCCGGTCTGCAGCTGGTCACCGTCGGGCGACCCGATGCAGCAGGTCTATTCGAGCCGGCCGATCTGCAGGCCGTGTATCAGCCGCGGCGCAGCGATCACGCGTCTCCACCGATGACTCTTCTGTGCTTGGAAAACACGCACAACCGCGGTGGAGGTCGAGTCTGGCCACAGGCGCAGCTTCTGTCGGTGTGCGCAGCTGCACGGGCCTTGGGTCTACGCCTTCACTTGGATGGCGCGCGCCTGTGGAATGCCGCCGTGTTCCTGCGCCTTCCACCGCGTGAACTGGCTGCTCCCTTCGACACCGTATCGGTCTGTCTTTCCAAAGGCCTGGGCGCACCGGCCGGCTCTTTGATCTGCGGAGGCCGGGCCGAGATCGATCTGGCTCGACGGTATCGCCGAATGTACGGCGGCAGCATGCGCCAGGCCGGCATTCTGGCGGCGGCAGGCGTGCATGCGCTGACGCGCCACTTCGATCGCCTGCAGGTCGATCACGACCATGCGCTGCTGTTGGCCAACCACTTGCGCGATCTGCCCGGCGTGCGCGTCGTCCTGCCGGTCGAAACCAACATCCTGCTGTTCGATCTGCTGGATGGCGCCCCCGACGCCGATGCCATGGTGCGCGGGCTGGCGCGACGCGGCATCCTGGCATCCGCCTTTGGGCCAAGGCGGGTGCGGCTGGTCACCCACCTGGATGTCGATCGCGATGCATGCATCACGGCAGCGCAGCAGGTTCGCCACATCATCCTGGAAGGCAGGAACGGTCGGTAGCACACCCGTCCCGATCCGGCTGGCCTGGGCAGACGCATGGAGCTCTAAGATCGCCGGAAGATCGCCGGATCGGGGCATCGGGGTCACGATGCAAGACCGACACACCTCGCAGAGCTCACGCAGGATCAAGAAGGATCAAGAAGGGCCAAGAAGGACAACGATGAATAAGCGACGATGGCAGCGACGAGGTTTCCAGGCGCTCCGATACGGCGGGCTGCTGGGGCCGGTGCTGTCTGTGCTTCTTGCAGCGAGCTGCAACCATGCCGCGCCTTTGCCCGATGATCTGCGACAGGCGCAGCAGGCCGAACACGACCAAGATCCCGAACGAGCACTGTCGGTGTATGACGCGGTGGTCGCTGGCTGCCGCAGCAAAGGGCGCAGCGAAGCCAAGGATCCGTGCGGCACGGCCGCGTTGCGGCGCGGTCAGATCTTGGAACAGCTGGGACGCTTCGCCGAAGCAGCCGGCGCCTTTGGTGAGACCCGCACGCTGAGCCGCGAGCCGCGCAACATCGCCC
>JAYRFD010000735.1:0-1741 GCA_041908565.1 Polyangia bacterium
ATCGGAACTCGTATGTTGGAATACAAAATCCTATCTAGTCGCCCTGACACCACAACAGCAAGTTGGCAAGCGCCCGCCGGGACTCGGCTTCTACGGCGCGGTCATTCCTGTCGCAGCAGGTGGCGGGAGACCGCCCGTCTCCGTCGAGAACGCGTGATATGATGACGCTTCACGGGCTGTTAGCGGGGGTACAGAATGCGCAGTGCGCGTTGGCTGGTGTTGTCCGGTTTGCTGGCCTTGGGTGTGTCCAGTTCCGGCTGCGGAGGCGGGGTCCCGGCGCGAATCGTCGGCATGGATGACCGCACGATTGCCGTCGGAGATCTGCTGGAACTAACCGTGCGCGGCACCGTGCCCGGCGAGATCTCGCTGGATGCGCCAATGCTGCCCGACGCACAGGTGGCTCGGCTGGCCAGCGAGACGGCGACCGCCATCTTCCGCTGGGTGCCAGTGGCCAGCGACGTAGGCGTCAAGCCCTTGACCTTCTTGCTGAAGGCGGGCGGCCAGCTGGCGACCGAGTCGGTTGTCATCACGGTCGTGCCCAGCGAAGCGGGTCGGCCGCGCTTTCAGAACGCTCCGTACAACATCCTTATGGACCTGTCGCAAGGGCGCACAGCGACGCTGCCGATCGCGGTCAAGGACGACGACAACGAAGTCATCTCGCTTGCCATCGTCGCCGGGACCGAGCTTGCGAACGCCACGCTGGATGTGATGCCAAATGGCAAGTCGGCGACCTTCACGTTTAACCCAACACCGTCGCAGCTATCCGATCGCTGCAGCTTTGGCACCCAGCTGCGGGCTCGCGATCCCGGCGGTCTGGAAGCGCTGGCCGGCATCTTCATCGAAGCGCGCAACGGCTGCGGCGCCGAGCCCGGCGTCCTGATCAACGAAGTGCTGTACGACCCGCCGACCTTGGTTGACCCGAACCGCGACGGCACGATCAGCACGTCGGAAGACGAGTTCGTCGAGCTAGTCAACATCAGCAGCAAAGCCATCGAGCTAGGCGGCGCCAGCTTGAGCGACGCCGTCGCCGTGCGCTTCACCTTCCCGACCCCCACCACCCTGCAGCCGGGCGAGTCCGCTGTGGTCTTCGGCGGCGGCAACCCCCAGGGCTTCCCGGCGCGAGTCAAGGTCTTCGCGGCGCCCTCGGTCACCGGCGGCCTGTCGCTGAACAACAGCGGCGACACCGTCACCCTGCGAAGCTCGGACAACGCGATCATCGACAGCGTCACCTATCCCGCCGCCTGCGTGCGCTGCACGTCGTCGATTGGCACCTCGATCAATCGCCAGACCGACCTCAATCGCAACACTCTGTTCGTCGGCCACGATCTGGTGCAAGGCGCCGTCGGCAAGTGTTCACCTGGAGCCCGCATCGATGGCACCGCGTTCTAAGAAGGCGTCTGCAAGAAAAAACCTCGACCGATGGTTGCAGAGGCTGGGGCCCCCGCGGACGCGAGCCTTTTTTCGAGCCGGCCAAGAGAGCGGACGATCTCTCGAAAAAAGGCTCGCTGCGGCCCCAGCCGTGCAGTGCGCCGAGGCGTTTGCCGTTTTCTTGTCGACACGTTCCAAGCTCAGCGTCCCTGCGTCGACAACCTGGCTGGCCTGGCTGCTTTTGCTGTGCGGTGCGCTGTGCGGCTGTGGCGACGGAGATCTGCTGCAGCAAGACCCCAGCCATCAGCCGCGCACCGGCACCCTGCGCCTGGATCCAGTTCCCGCCCAGGATGTCCTGCCGGGCCTGCGCCTG
>JAYRFD010000736.1:0-1653 GCA_041908565.1 Polyangia bacterium
CTTCAAGCAAGTGATCGTGTTCTTGTAGGACGGGCAGGATGTCTTGCGTGAAGCGCAACAGGATGCTGCGGCGAACGTTGAGCTCTGCACAAGCTGCATACACGCGCTGCGTGATCAGCTGAACCAGAGCCAGGACCGAAGCGCGCTCACGTGCAAGCTCGGCCTCTGCCACTTGCAGTGGACCCGCATTGGTGTTCAGCACCGGCACCGACAAGTCGATACCAAGCTGCAGATCGTGTGGATAGTTCGATAGGTTGTTTTCGCGGTACGCGCCCTTTACCGCTAGCCATGGATAGCGACGAGCGGTCTCAACGCGCACGGCTTGGCTGCGCTGCGTGATCCGCGCATAGGCGGCTTGCAGAGCAGGGCGCGTTGCCAGCGCTTGCTGTGCCAGCGGCTCGGGACGGGTCGGCGCATTGGGGATGGTTGGGCTGACGGCAGATCCTGTGACGGCGATCGGCGAAGCGGACGTGACACCCAAAAGAAGCTGCAGATTGTTCTGCGCTTGCTGCAGCTGAACGTCGATCTCGTCCAGATCACGCTGCGCGTACATCAGCGCCAGATCGACAAGGTTCTGTTCCAGTCGGGTTCCTGCGCCGCGCTGCACGCGGATCTTGTTGGCCGCTGCGACACGCTGTCGCAGGGTCAAGGCGCCTTCGGCCAAGCGTCGCTGTTCGTTCAGTTCGATCAGGGTGGAGTGGGCAATGCGGACGTCCGTGGCCAGGGTCCACTCGCGCTCTGCAATTTCGAAGTTCACTTCCGCTTGTCGTGCCCGCGCCTGTGATCGTTTCGCCAACCACTCGACTGGCTGGGGCGGTGTCCACTTCAATGAAAATTCGACACCCAACTTGTCGGGCGCCTGCACATGCAGCACATCCACACCCAGCGTTGGATTGTTCAGCGCTGTGGCCGTGATGATCTGCCCCGCAGCGACGGCGCGCTCGATACGAAACAGGCGCAGCGAAGGGTTGTCGCGCAGCGCCACCAGCACCGCTTCATCTTCACTGAGTGCCGCGTGACTGGTGACCACGTTTGCCGTTGCGGGGGCTTCGCTGGTAGCGCGCGCCAACACAGGGCGCTGTGCGACTAGGCAGGCCAAAAGCACTAGACCGTCGAGCGCATACACGCCGGCCGCTGGCCGCCCCCCAGCCATGCGCAGTCCCAACCTCCTTCGGTCACTGTGTCTGATCATGCTCAGCAACCGGGGGTTATGGCTCTTCGCATTGCACACAGAAATCTCCCCCGCAGCGACTGTAACACGTGGACACTCTTGCGGGAACTTCGATTGGGAGAGGGCGTCACCGAATTGTCGCTTGACCCAGATGGACGTTGCGGGCGGGCTGTAAGTTCCCGGATCGGGAAGGGGAACTATTCTGCGGTGCGCGTGCTTGCGCGGGCTTCGGCGGGGGCCAGCAGAACGAAGCAGAGGGCTGCTGCTGCTGCGCCGACAGCCATGCAGATGAACGGTGCGTCCCAGCCAGATCGTGCCACCAGCACGCCGAAGCCCAGGCCGGACACGGCACTGCTCGCATAACCGAAGAGTCCGGTTAATCCAATCGCGGTGGCCACTGCGCGAGGGCCGACCAGCGTCGCGGCGCAGATTCCCACCAAGAACTGCGGTCCGTAGATACAGAAGCCAATCAACAGTAGGAC
>JAYRFD010000737.1:0-1946 GCA_041908565.1 Polyangia bacterium
AAACAGCATGCGGTACCGAGTGCTGCCGTCGAGCTTGGCCGCCAAGCGGGGCAGGGCCAGCACACCCGTCGCTGTGCGCAGACCCAGCGCTGGGTTGTCGCCGTTGTCGATCTCAAGCCGCAGGTGCGCGACGCGCGGCAGATCGTTGGGCAGGCTGAAGGTCAGGCGCTGCAGGTGCGGCTGGCTGGGGTTGGCGGCGGGGGGATCACCGGCGTCGCTGGGTTCGGTATCGGGCTTGTGGGCAAGCGTGCCAGACCACAGCAGGCGTTCGCCGCCTTGGGCCTGCACGGCGCCGGTCCCCGCCGGAGGCAGCGCGAACAGACGGGCACTGCGCGAGTAGAACGCCTCGCTGAATTCCAAGTCGACGGCTTCGTAGGGCAGCGCGACTGGACTTGCGGTCGCCGCATACGAAAGAAGAACCGACGACAGCCCCGCGGACTTGTGCCGGTCGGATCCGGGGGTGGCGGTGGCAGCCACGTTCAAAGGCAGGCGCGCTTGACTGCCGCTGCGATCGAGGACGTAGGGAATCTGGTGATCCTCCGGATCGACGATGCGCAGGTCACCCAGGCCCGGCGTCAGCGCCGCCAGGTCTTCTGGGTTCAGCGTCGCGGCATAGATATCGGGCTTGCCATCGCCGGTCAAAGACAGCGGGCGCTGCAGGCGGAACAGGCTGACGTCGACCGGCGCTCCTGCCGAGCGGACGAAGGCCAGGGGCGGAACGACGCGATAGGCAGGGTTTTGTTCTTCAGTCCCGAGTGTGGCGCGAGTGACTTCAAGCTGCGTGACGTGACTGCGTAGCGCTTCCAGGTCGTAAAGCGGAGCACGCACCGTCGGTGCCGCGTAGTACAAGACAAAGCGCGCATCGCCCGGCAAAAGCGGAAACAGCAGGCGCGCGCCAACGCCCGAGACGCTGATCTTCAAGTCGGACAGCGGCGGTCCCTGACTGGCGTCGATTTCGACATACAGCACGCCGTTCCCTGGGCGCGTCGACAGCGGCAGGGTCAGGTTTTCGCCGCCTACCTCGACATCGGGGGCCAGTGGGCGGTTCTTGCGCGGTGTGCCGATGACGCGAAACAGCACGCCTTCGCCCAGCGCGACGGTCTGGTTCGATTCGCTGCTTTGCGCGGCGCTGCTGCGTTCTTCATAGACGCGAACCAGACGAGCAAAGGCGGGATCGGCGGCGCTGATGCTGACCTGTTCAATGGGCAAGCCAGGCGGTAGCTGCAGGCGATAGCGCGAAAAGACGGGGGCGTGGCGACCGCGCTTGCCGGGCTCGCCTTGGGGGGGCAGCGTTTCGAACAAGGCGGGGCGGGACCACACGGTGCCGGGGACGGCTTCGCTGCGCGATGCGGTGACTCCGACGACGGTGACATGCGGCGGAAAGCGCACGGGGTCGCTGGTGATGCGCAGGTAGCGGGCGCGAACCAGGCGGTCGAACTTGACGTGCGTGTGATGGATGCGGTGCGGGCTGTCGCGCAGCCACAGCTTGTCGAAGACGCCGACGTCGTCTTGCAGCAGACGGAAGGGGCCATTTTTGTGATCGGCGATTTCCAGCTTCAGGCGGCGGGCGAATTCGCGCTCGGGGATGTCCAGGTCGATGCGGTCGAAGGCGGCTCCGCGTCCAAAGTCGACCAGCCAGATGTTGTGGTCGGTGAACGGGTGGTATTCGCTGCGCGTGTCCAAAAGCGTGCCGTTGTAGCGGACGGCGGCGACGGCATCGCGCTGTTCTTCGACGATGTAGGCGACGTCTTCGGCACTGGATCCATCGCTGACGCGGCTTAGGCGCAGGTCGCGGAAGGCGGGCTCTCCACCTCCGTTGACTTCGGGCGGCAGAGCGATGGCGGCGAAGGTGACGCTGGCGCTGCTTTGGTTTTGCGTCGGGGCGGGCAGGGTGACGCTGCGACGCAGACGGAACGCGCTGTGGGCATCGTCGCTGGGCAGGCGCT
>JAYRFD010000738.1:0-3737 GCA_041908565.1 Polyangia bacterium
ATGAAGCGGGCGCAGTGGCTCGCCATCGCCACCTCGGTCGCCACGTTCCTCGGCTTCTACGGGATCTTGTGGGCGGCGTTCGGCTATCGCCCCATCCATGTGTTCCAGGTTTGCGTCGACGCGCTGGCGAAATCCGACGACCGCACCCGCTCACGCGCCCGCGCGCTTATCGGCAACCCCATCGCGTTCTTCGGGTCGCTCGGGATCGCGTTCACCGGCCTTTTGGCCCACGCGGTGTGGGCCACCATCCAGCGCCGAAAGCAGCTCGATGATCTCGGCTGGCTGGTCGTGGCCGCACTCCTACCGGTCGGCTTCAATACGTTGCTCGGCCTGCCGCGCGCCGAGCTGGAACGCATCTACATGCCGTTCATTCCGTTGTGCGCCGTCGCTGCCGCGGCTGTCGCACGCCGCTGGTTCGAGCGCGACCGCACCTGGCTCACCCACGTGGCCGCGCCGCTGTTCGTGATCCAATCGCTCCTCATCGACACGCTGTACGAGACCTACTGGTGAGGCTTGTGGGCGACGAGGATGACGTGAGGATAGGGCAGGACGTCCGGCACGCGCACCATGCGCACCGAAAAGCCCATCTCCTCGAGCAGCGCCTGCCACTCCCGGTGGTGTCGGTAGGCCAATTCCTCCTTGAAACCGACCATCGCGCGGTCGAGGATCTCGGTGAACTTGAGCCCGTACCACGGCTCGGTGGTGATGTCCTTGATGAGTAGCACGCCGCCCGGTGCGAGCAGCTCGCGCAGTTTCACCAGGACGCTCTTCTGATCGGCTCGCGGGATGTGGTGTAGCACGTCGAGAACATAGGCGGCGTCGAAGAGCCCCTCGGTGTGCGCCTCGCGGATGTCGGCGGCCTCGAAGCTCGCATTGACCCCCACCCGGGCCACCACCTTCCGCGCCATCTCGACCCGCTTTTCCGAGCGATCAACGCCGAGGATCTGCCGTCCCGGCGCAAGTTGTCCGAAGTAGGCGGTCCACAACCCGAACCCGCAGCCCACGTCGAGGATACGACCCTTCGCTGGCAGGAGCAGGTCCATCACCGCCAGCAGCTTCACCCGCAGAATCAGGAAGCGGATGACCGCGTAGGAACGCTCGACCATGGGCAACGCCATGGCGATGCGCAGTAGAGCACGCGTACCGGAAATCTCGTCCATTTTGTCGAGCATCCTCCTGACAACAGAGGCGGGAATAGTAGCAAGGTGGGCAGGAAGAACAAACGTGGTTTTGGTGCCCATGCTGACGGAAGTGAGCTTCAGACTCGTGAGCGAGTCGACGACGACAGCAGACAATCCGCCTCAAACGCTTCATCCAGCCGTGCCGGAGAAGACCGATGAACGGTCTCTGACGAACTCCCGCTTACAAGCCCACGCACTTGTGCGACGGCAGCTTACGGAACGGGCTGTGTTGCATCGATCCGCCGCCCCATGTCTCGCCCCCTTCTCGTCCCCCCCCCGATACAACAGCCGAGAGCCGTTGTATCGAAGCCTGGCTGCAGCGCGCGCTGGCTACGCGGTCGGAACCAGCGGACGAATCCGAATAGCCGGCCCTACCACCAGCGCTCGATCGACTGCAGGTCGACGCGCAGCACCTGCTGACCGGGGGGCGACTGGATGCGAAGCTCGTTCCACCAGGCGCGGCTGTGCACCCAGTGCCGCGGCAGGTCGACTTGCAGGCGGGCGGCCCGCCGCCCAAACGACAGCGGGTGCCCGTTCCAGGTGACGGAGGGCTCTGGCAGTTCTGGGGACGAAAGAGACAGGTGCAGGCGCAGCGGTTCCTGCGTGTACAGCGGGATGATCACCTTGCCACGCTGCCCGCCCGTCTGCGTATCCACATCAGAATCAGGGAAGTAATACGCCGAGGGCTGCGTCAGCGACACATAGGTCAGCGTGACCCAGCTACGGACACGCCAGTCGCGTTCCAAGAAGTAGTTCCCCAGGATGCCTTCGACCGCGGCCGGGGGAATGCGATACAGCGCGGCATAGAGGGCACTGGCTGGCTGCGCAAAGGGGTATCCCACCGTCGAAAATACGCGACCCAACCAAGCGGGACCTTGGGCCCAGGATACCCAAGTGGCAACCGGATAGGCGCCGGAACTGGACGACTTGATCCGCCGTGTTCGTACCAGCTCCATCAAAAGGACGTTGTACAGGACCAGCAGCGTGGCCACGACGCACAGTGAACGTCGGATGCGCGGTCGCTGCAGCGCTTCGTACAGGGCCGCCAGGCCGACGGCAAAGATCGCCATCGCGTCGGTGAAGCGCCGCGGACCGAAAGCCCAGCTGCCGTGATAGTCCCAGGCCGACGCGTTCACCCACAGCTCAAGCAGGAACAGCGGCAGCAGCCGCAGGCCGATTCGCCGCAGCGGTCGCAGCAGCAGCCCAGGAATGGCCAGATACAGAATGGGCACCCAGGGGAACAGACCCGCTCGCAGAGAAAACAGCGTCTCGACCAGCGCGGGCTCCAGCCAGCGCATGTGTCCAGGGGGCTGGGGCAGGCTGAAGGAGCCGTAGTAGTACCGCCACACGGCAATCTGCGGCGAATACACCAAGGCCGCAAACAGCAGCACGCAGGCCCCCTGCCCAACCAGACGTAGCGCAACCTGAACGTCCCGTCTGCGCACCGCAACGATCAGCGCCTCGGTGATCGACATGGCGGGAAGCAACAGCCAGATTCCCTCCTGCGTGCGCATCAGCAGGGCCAGCCCGCACAGCGCGCCCACCACGGCATAGTCGCGCCAGCGGGCGGCGGCGGTCTTTTCAGGATCGCCAGCCCCTAGCAGCGCCTCCCAGCGCTCGATCAGCAGGGCCACCGTCGCAAACGACGCACCATGCTGATACAGCGGCTGAGTTACGACATAGAAACAGACCGGCGTGGCCAGCACCGACAGCCAGACTGCAAAGCGAGCCGCGGCAATGCTGACGTGGCGAACCAGCAGTCGGTACAGCGCCGCCACGCCAACGGTGACATACAGCACCGTTCCTAGCCCCGCCATCCAGAAGTCGACGGGCGTCCTGCCAAAGCCCAGCTCGGGACCATGCAGCGCCTTGGTGCCGTGCAGGATATGCAGCTTCTGCAGTAGCAGGCCCAGCAGGTACGACGGGACCAAGAACAAGGCGGGGCCGATCGGACAGCCATTGGGCGCACGCCCCGTCAAGCCAAGGCCGAACTGGCCCACGCGATCCGGCAGGGTCGCCCGTACATCCAGCGTGCCGTGCAGGATCATGCCGGGCAGATGCATGAAGCCGAACAGACCGTCGCCCGATGCCTTGCCTTCGAAGATGCCGGGCGTCGCTGCGTAGTACACAAGCACCAGCACGAACAGCGCGAAGAGCGACATATCGCCGACAAACAGAGCCCGCGAAACGGACTGCAGCAGGCGTCGATACCATGGAACGCCGACGGGCAACGGAAAGGCGGGCTCACGGACGGAGGAGGGATCGGTCATCAGCAGACGCTACCTTTGCCAGTGGGTAGGGGCAGGCGGGCCTTGGGGCGACACGAATCGAGGGTGCAGCAGCACGGGAGGGCGGTATCTGCAATCGAAAGCCCGCGCCACTTCGTGCAGCCGTCCAGAGGCTGGGGCAACCGCGGACTCTTTTTCTGATCGGCGCTTCGGATTCCGATCGGCGCGAGACAAGGTTGGGACCGCAGCGGGCACTTTTTACAACAAGTACCACGGCTCGAAAAAGAGGGCTGCGTCCGGGGACCCCGACGAAGTTGGGAGGGCCCCA
>JAYRFD010000739.1:0-12723 GCA_041908565.1 Polyangia bacterium
CAGCGGGCCCGCACCGTCGAAAAGCAGCATGGCGTGCGCTGCGTGCCCATCTTCTGGTTGCAGACCGAAGACCACGACTTTGACGAGATTCGCGACTGCCACCTGCCCGTGTTCAGCAGTGACGGAGATCTGGACGGCTTGACCCTGTCTTTGGAGCGCGACTGCGACCCCGATCGATCGCGGCAGTCGGTTGCCCATCGCAAGCTGGGCCCCGAAGTCGAAGCGCTGTTGACCACCCTACGCGAATCGCTGGCTGGCGCACCGCATGCAGCGGCGTGCGTCGACTTGCTTGCAGCGCACTACCGCGCGGGCGCATCCCTACCAAGCGCGTTTGCGGGCGTGGTCGCGTCGCTGTTCTTCGACGAGGGTCTGCTGATCGTCGATCCGCGCCAGCCCGGCTTGGCCCCGCACGCAGCGCCCATCCATCGCGTGGCGATCGAGCAGCAGGCCGAGCTAGCGCACGCGCTGCTACAGCAAGGACAGGACCTGCAGCGCGCCGGCTTTTCCGAGCAGGTTGCGGTGCGTCCCGGATCCTCGCTCTTCTTTTTTCACGAGTCCACAGACGGCCCGCGCTTTCGCTTGGATCGCATCGATGGATCCGATACGTGGCTGTTGCCGCGACGCGAAAACGGCAGCGCGCGATCGCTTTCCACCGCCGATCTGCTGGCTGCCCTGCAGCGCGATCCGCTGTCCTTCAGTACTTCGGCCCTGCTGCGCCCGCTGCTGCAAGACTCGCTCTTCCCGACGGTGGCGTACGTCGGTGGGCCCGGCGAGATCAGCTACTGGGCGCAGCTGTTGCCGCTTTACACACGCTTCGCGCAGCACCTGCCCATTCAACAGCCGCTGGTCGTCCCGCGCGCGCGCTTTCGCTGCCTGGATTCGACCACACGTTCGCTTTTGCAGAAGCTGCAGATAACGGCTGCAGATGTCGAACGCCCGCGCGACGAAGCTCTTTCGCGTGCGATGCGACAGCAAGGCGGGCATCGATCGGACGATCCCAACCCGACGGCGCATGCGCTGGATCTGGCGGCGTCTGCCGATGCGCTTCGACAGCAGCTTCTGTCCGATGTGGACGCGCGACTGGTTCAGCTGGGAGATCACGAGCCCGGCCTGTGTGATGCCGTGCGCCGAACACGCTTATCCGTGGAACGAAACATCGACCGCTTGCTGAACCGCTACCAGCGCTTGGGACGCGAACGCGATGCGACGCTGTGTCAGCGCATCGATCGCCTGCAGCGCATGCTGTACCCGCACGGCGCTCCACAAGAACGTCACTATTCCCTGCCTTACTTCCTGGCCAAGTACGGCGCGCAGGCATTCAAAGAACAGGTGTTCGCAAGCCTGCAGCAGCACGACTGCGAACAGATCGCCGCTGCCGATCTGGACCTGTGATTCGGTCTGCCGCACGTCGCCTGCCCATGGAATCAAACCCCGCTGTGAATCCGCGCTTGGATCGTCCGCTGCGCATCGCCATGACCTGCTATCCGACGCTGGGCGGCAGCGGCGTGGTGGCGACCGAGCTAGGGCTGGCCTTGGTCGCGCGCGGCCACCAAGTCCACTTTGTCTGTGCCGATGTGCCTGAACGCCTGCGCCCGTTTGTCAGTGAGCGCAAAGAGTCTCAACTTCCGGGACTCCTTTTTCATCAGGTGATCGTCGACGAATATCTGCTTCCCAACATGGGAAGCTATCCACTTTCGCTGGCGAATCGGCTGGCGCAAGTGACGCGTGATCACGACTTGGATCTGTGGCACCTGCACTACGGCGTGCCACATGCGGTCAGTGCCTGGCTGGCGCAGCAGCTTGTGAATGCATCGCCAAGACCGTCGCGCCTGGCAACATCTGCACCGTTGGAAAACGCAAGGTCCGCGATCAAGACCGTGATCACGCTGCATGGCACCGATGTGACCGGAGTTGGTTCCAGCCCCAGCCTGCGCGAAGTCCATCGCTTCGCGTTGTGTGCCTGCGATGCGCTGACTGTGCCTTCCGCCTTCCTTCGACAAGCTGCATTTGATCAGCTTGCGCTACCGATCGAGACACCGATCGAGGTCATTCCGAACTTCGTCAACACATCGGTGTTCTATCCGGCGCCCATGGACCAGAGCGAAGTTCGCAGCACGACATCGCAGCGCCCATTCACGCTGTGCCACGCGTCGAACTTTCGTCCGGTCAAGCGCATCGACGACATCGTGCAGATCCTGGCTGCGGTGCGACGGACGACGACTCGGCCAGTCCAGCTGATCTTGGTGGGCGAAGGGCCCGAACGACCCCGCATCGAAGACCTGGTGCGGTCGCTGGGACTGTCGCAGCACGTGCAGTTTCTGGGTGTTCAGCAGACGCTAACCCGCACGCTGCAGCAGAGCGATCTGTTCCTGTTGCCCAGCCAAAACGAATCGTTCGGTCTGGCCGCGCTGGAAGCGCTGAGCTGCGGAGTGCCCGTGATCGCCTCGCGCGTGGGCGGCTTGCCTGAGGTGATTGAAACGGGCGATCGCGAAAGCGGACTGCTGCTGCCAGTCGGCGACATCGCGGCGATGGCCGCAGCCGTCGTGCAGTTGATCGAAGATCCCCAACGACATGCACGAATGCGCACGGCGGCTCGCAACAGTGTGCTGGCTCGCTTCCAGCAAGCGGATCGCGTCGCGCAGTACGAAGCCTGCTATCGCCGTCTAATGACGACGTGATTCGGGGCCGCCGTCTTGCTTTAGCAGCCAGACCGTGGCCTCAGCCTCGTCGTCAAACACTTCGGCGATGTTTGGCCACTGACGCAGAATGCGCCGCATCTGCAGCACCCCGATGGGCGTGCGCAGCAGCAAGGCCACCGCGGCAAAGCCCATCATCATCGGCGCCATGATGCCAAGCAGCTTGCCTTCCAACTCGGGCGTGGCGGCGCGCGGGGCATCGCGGGTGTCTGTGAGCAGACGGTACTGACGCCGCTCGGCCTGGGGCACGATGCGATCCATGTCCTGCACGAAGTTGCCAAGCACGCCGTCGGCCAGATCCGCCGAGATAACCAGATCGCTGCGCCGCAGACGCACCAGTCGCCGGCCCGAGTCGACAGAGACTTGCATGTACGCGACGCCGCGGTGGGAGTGTTCGGTCCAGGGCATGCGACGCTCCAGGTGCTTACAGGATGATGTCGGTGCTCAAGAAGTTTGAGTGATCGTTGTCCAAGATCGCGCGGACCACAGCCTTACCACCCGGGCTGCCGTTTGCCGCGACCATGCTGCGGACGGAAAAGCTGCGCAGCGCGTCCCCGACGCTAAGAGTGCCCTCGGCGCTGCTTTTACGGCCGGTGAATGGGAACACATCCGGACCGCGCTGACACTGCGAGTTTAAGTTGATGCGACAGACCTGCGTCGACAGCACATCGATCAGGCGGCCCAGCGTCGCCGCATCCTGACCGAACAGTGAAGCCTGCTGGCCGTAGCTGGTTTCCAACATGTAGTCGGTAAACTCAGACAAGTCAGAGATCGGCACCACGGGCACGATCGGTCCGAACTGTTCTTCGTGATAGATGCGCATGCCGGGGGTCACGCCCGAAAGCACGGCGGGGTGATATGCGGTATGCGCAAAGCTGCCGCCGCCCCGAGCCGCGTTGGCAACGGTCGCGCCCTGCGCAATGGCATCGCGGATGTAGCTGTTTAAGCGGCTGGCCTTGTCGGGTTCGACCAGCGGAGTCAGACGCGCGCCGGGCGCCCACGGCATACCATTGCCCAGAGCGTCGACGGCATCGCACAGCGCACTCGTAAAGCGATCGGCGATGTCTTTGTGCACGAAGAAGATCTTCAGGGCCGTACAGCGCTGTCCGTTAAACGACAGCGCGCCCTTGATGCATTCGGGAATCGCCGTCGCCAGATCGGCATCGGGTAGGACGACGGCGGGGTTCTTGGCATCCAGGCCCAAGATGCAGCGCAAGCGATGCAGGCGCGGATGCGCTCCCTTGATCGCATCGGCGGCCTTCGAGCTTCCGATAAAGGCCAGCACATCGACGTGCCCGGTCTGCATCAGCGGCGGGATGATCTCGCTTCCTTGGCCGTTGACGATGTTGACGACGCCCGCTGGGAACGACGACGCAAAGGCGTCCAGCAGCGGATCCCACAGAAGGACCCCGAAGCGAGGAAGCTTGACGACGGCGGTGTTGCCCATGACAAGGGCAGGAATCAGCGTCGCGAAGGTTTCATTCAGCGGGTAGTTGAACGGCCCCATGCACAGCGTGACGCCCAGCGGCGCCCGACGCACTTGCGCGATGATGCCTTCGCGAAACTGCAGGCGACTGTTATCGCGATCCTGTGTCTTTAGGGTCTCGATGGTGTCGCGGATGTACTGCACGGTGCGATCGAACTCGCCCTGTGCGTCGGCCCAGGTCTTGCCGACTTCCCACATCAGCAAGCGACAGACGCGATCGCGAGCGGCAACCATGGCAGCGGTGAAGCGCTCGACGGCTTCGATGCGTTCTTCAACGCGCAGGGTCGGCCACTTTCCAGCGCCGCGAGCCCACGCCGCGCGCGCCGCCGACAGCGCTTCTTTGGCCGCATCCACCGTCACATGCGCGGTCTGCCCGATCACGGTTGGGGTCGGCGCCAGATCGCTTGTGGATCGCAGCCACAGCGGAGACACCACGTCGCGAATGGGGCCGGTCCACGTCCGTACCTCGCCCCCGATCAGGACGCGTGGCTGCGTCGTCGGCCACAGCATGGCGCTTGGGACTTCGGCCTGCGTCGGAAATAGCGAGGACAAGCTGGCAGCGGGCGACACAGCGGGCGCTGCGATCGGCGAAGCGGCATGCGAGGGATCCAAGGCGACTGTAGACATCAGATGCACCCTTTCCGGTGGGGGCCGTCGAACAGGACAGCGATCCTGACAGCGTACAATGGGATCCCGCGGCAGTGGCGCCCACAAGATCGACGTCGGGCCCCACGCCGCAGCAAGCGCTTCGACTGCCCAGCCGACCACGGTCGCATCCGCAGGCGGGCCCACGGAGGATGCACACGCGCCCTCGCCGGCAGCCGAAAAGTCGCTATTCCGTGCACATAACTGCGTACCCTCACAGACACAGATCGCTGCGATTGGCAGATTGGGGCTGCGATCGATTTATTCGCTTGTCGGTACCAGCGAGCTCAGGTAAGGTGCCGCGCCTGTTAGGAGGAACTCAAGAACATGTCCGCGACACGAAACAACGATTCTGGGGCCGATGTGGAAGGTATCTTTCAGCGTGAGCTTCAGGCCATCAATGAAGATGTGCGCCGCAAGGCCGCGCTTTCCACGCTGAACAATCTGAAGCTGAACAACCGCGTTACCGTGGAACAGTTCGTCTCTAGCGTGCAGCGCCACAAGGATGTCTGGTCCGTCGTTGCGTCGATGGGAATCATCGACCTGGCCATGGCGCTGACCGGTCGTTCGACCGCTGCCCCGGAAAAGGCCGCTGCCCCCAAGACGCGCACGCGCCTCAGCGACGAGCAGAAGGCAGGCCTGAAGGGCGTTGCCCTGCGCCTTTTGGAATCGCACAAGGCGGGCCTCAGCCGCACGGAGCTAGCCGCCGTCATTCGCGACGAACAGCTGAAGCCGGCTGGTATCGCCGATGAAGAACTGGCCGACAAGCTGCGCATCCCGCTGGCCGAGCTGGTTGGCGAGAACAAGATTCACACCGTCGGTGAGAAGCGCTTGATGAAGTACGTTCCGGGCGGCACCAAGAAGAAGTAAGCACGCCCCAGAACACCGCCTCTGCCCCCGCCTGCCTGCCTTTCCCCACCGCTTTTGCACACCCTATTTCCACTGCATCGCAGCCGCTTTGCGGTTGCGCCTGGCCGCGGCCTAAGCACATATGCCGGGTAGCCAACCCCTGTTTGCTCGCCATCAACAGACGGGCGGCTACATAGCAACATTGCCCCCCCTTGCACTTGCCCCATTGGGAGCGCACAGACTGCCCGTCCGTCCCGGGAAGCGGCAATGTAGAAGCCTATTTTTGGCAGTTTGGGCAGAAATACGTGGATCGTCCGGCCTGCACAATCCGCTGAATCCGGCCTTTGCAGCCGCGATGGGGACAGGGCTGCTCGTGTTGCTCGTAAACCGAAAACTGGTTCTGGAAACCGCCGATGGCGCCGTCCGCCTGGACGTAGTCGCGCAGCGTGGAACCGCCCGCGTCGATCGCATCGCGAAGCACCTGCCGGATCGCGGGCACCAGGCGTCGCGCTTCGCTCAACATCAGACTGCAGCCCAGACGTAGCGGCGAAATGCGGGCCCGGAACAGAGCCTCGCTGACATAGATATTGCCCAGTCCAGCGACGACAGACTGATCCAGCAAGAGGTTCTTCAGCGGACTTTTCCGCCCCTGCACCTTGGCCAGTAGCTGCGGCGCATCCCAGGCGTCATCCAGGGGCTCGGGCCCCAATCCCTTTAGCAGTGGATGCAGCGAAGGCTGTTTCACATGCCCCAGGACCAGCACCCCAAAGCGCCGCGGATCTGAAAAGGTCGTGCAACGTCCGTCGTTGGTGTACAGCAGGACGTGGTCGTGTGGGCCGGTTTCCTCCATGGGCAGCGCGCGCACCGTAAAGCGGCCGGTCATGCCCAGGTGCGCGACGATCAGGCCGCCGTCATCCAGCGACCACAAGAGGTACTTGGCCCGTCGCTGCACACCCAGCACACGCCGTCCGATCACGCGCTCGCGGAAATCTGCCGGGATGGGCACGCGCAGGTCACGCCGACGCACAACGACATCGGACACGACGCGGTCGACAAGCTGTGCGTGCAAGCCGCGGCCGATGGTCTCGACCTCTGGGAGTTCAGGCATGGGACAGGAGGCTACACCGGCGCCCTGCAGATGCACAAAATGGCTGGAGATATTCCTTTTCCCGGGCACGGGATCCGGAGTACGCTGAATGTAGAAACGGTTAGGTGATATTACTCAAAGATAAATTTGTGTCGTATGGAGAATCTTGGCACACAAGTCTGGGGTGACCTGCTGAACAAGCTAAGCTCGCTGAGCCAAGACCGCTCGAGGCTGGAAGCGGAGCTTCAGCAAGTCAACGCGCTGCTGCAGGATGCACAGAGCGCGGCACTTAGCGCCAGCCGGTCCCAGCGCGAGACCACGCAGCTGTTCGTGCAGCTGACCAATGCGCTGCCGGTTGTTTTTTGGATTCTGGAAAGCCAGACCCTAAACGTCCTGTTCGTCAGTCCCAGCTTCGAAACACTGACGGGCTTGCCGGCGAGCGAGCTGATGAAGGACATCCGGGTGTGGCGCAAGATCGTTCACAAGGACGATCTGCCGGAGCTAGCTGAGCGCCTTCAGCGCCTGCGCACGCTGGAGGCGATGCCCGATTCCGAACGGACGTTTCGCATCCAGCGGGTCACCGACCAAGCCGTCCGCCATGTGCGGATCATGGTGTTCCCCATCTTCGATGCCCAGGGCTATCCCTATCGTCGGGCCGCCCTGTTGGAAGACATCACCGATCGACACAAGGCCGAGCAGCAGCTACGGCAGTCGATCACGTTTCGGAACTCGATCTTCGACAATGCCGAGATCGGCATCGTGGTGGTCAGCAAGGACGGGCGCTTCCTGGCGTGGAACCGCTACATGGAAGACTGCACGGGCCTGCCGACGCACGAGGTTCTGGCCGGCATAAAGACCGCCGTTTTGAACCCCGGTCATCCGCTTCTGCAGGGCAGCCAGCAAGCCCAGGCCGGCGAGACGCTGACCCAAGAGCCCTGCAGCATTCGCCACAGCAAGACCGATCGCGAGCTATCGATTCAGGTCACCTGGGGTCCGCTGCGCGACGAGCACGACGGCATCACTGGGGCCATCGGTCTGGTTCGCGACGTCACCGAACAGTTGGATACCGAGCAGCGCTTGCGGACATCCGAAGGGATGTTCCGCACACTGGCCGAAGGCTCGCCCGATGGCTTGATGCTGACGAGGGGGACGAAGATCCACTACGTCAACCCGATGCTCGAGCGCATCACCGGCTACAGCACTGCAGAGCTGGTTGGGAGCGACTGCACGACGCTGCTGCCCGCAGCAGAGCGCGATCGCACGACCCCGCGGCTGATGGAGTTCCTGGGGCGGACCGATGCCAAGTGTGTCCAGCCGATGGAGCTGTACCTGCTGCGTCGCGATGGATCCCTGGTCCACGTCAGCGCGCAGAGCGTGCACGTGCACATTCCAGAAGGTCCGTCGGTGCTGACGCTGGTTCATGACCTGACCGAGCGCGACCAGCGAGCGGCGCTGCAGCAGGACTATCTTCGCGTGCGCGAGCAGCGGAGTCGTACGCTGGAAGCGCTGCAGATGGTGCAGGACCTGTCGCGTCGCTTGGCCAACGCGCAAGAGACCGAGAGCCGTCGCGTCGCGCGCGAGCTACACGATGACGTCGGGCAGCTTTTGACCGGCCTGAAGCTGAGCCTGCAGCGCATTCATCCGACGCATATCAGCGACGATCCGGGCCGTGAAGCGCTGCGCAATGCGCAAGAGCTTGTAGGCGATATCGTCGAGCGCGTCCGCCGCCTGTCTTTGGAACTTCGCCCAACCATCCTGGATGACCTGGGCTTGTATCCAACCCTGCGCTGGCTGGCCGAACGCTACGAGCGCTTGATGCATGTGCGTGTGCAGGTGCTGCAGAAGGGGGTCGATCGACGCTTCCCCCCGGAAGTAGAGAGCACCGCGTACCGGATCGCGCAAGAAGCGCTGACCAACGTCGCGCGTCACGCCAAGTCACAAGAAGCGACCGTCCGTATTTGGTCGGATGGAGTGCACCTGGGAGTTCAGATAGAAGATCACGGGCAGGGCTTTGACCCGGAAGGAGCACTCTCAGCACGACAGGCCGCAGGATTATCGGGGATGATGGAGCGCGCTCGGCTTCTGGGCGGGACCTGCGCCATCGAATCGCGACCCGGTGAAGGGACGCGAGTCACAGCCGAGCTTCCCCTTCGACCTGCAGCACCTGAAGAGTTACTGGATGCATCGGGCAGCGGCGCTCGTGTCCCCGAAAGTCCAGATGACAGCAGCCCAGATCCCCCCAGCCACAATCCATGATGGCTGTTGCCATCGTGAGCGCCGCCGTCGGAGAGAACGGAAATGAACAAGTTGATTCGAGTAGTCGTAGCAGACGATCACACTGTCGTTCGCCAGGGCCTGTGCGCTCTGCTTTCGGCGCAGTCAGACCTGACCGTAGTCGGACAAACCGGTGAGGGCTTGGAAGTCGTCGACTTGGTGGGCAAGCACAAGCCAGATGTCCTGGTGCTGGATCTGATGCTGCCGAACGTGAGCGGCTTCGACATCGCGCGCCAAGTGGCCAAGTTGCATCCGCGCTGCCGGGTCCTGATCCTGTCGATGCACGCGACCAAGGCGTATGTCGCAGAAGCCCTGCGCTGCGGCGCCGCGGGTTACGCCCTGAAAGCATCGGATGCGACCGAGATCCTGCGCGCCATCCAGGAAATCGCAGCGGGTCGCCGTTACCTGCCGCCGTCCATCAGCGAAGCCGATCTGGAGCCGTACGAGACGCGCGACAGCGGCGAGTTCGATCCGTATGACACGTTGACCGGGCGCGAACGCCAGGTGCTGAAGATGGTGGCGGAGGGCCTGACCAACGCCGCCGTTGCCGACAAGCTGAGCATCAGCCCGCGAACGGTCGAGATTCACCGCGCCAACGCCATGCGCAAGCTGGACCTGCAGAACCACGCGGCGCTGGTTCGCTATGCGGTCAAGCGCGGGCTGATCTCCGTCGAAAACGACTAGCCTTCGGCGTGGACGCCGGCCTCTTGCGCCGGTGTTGTTCGACCGCCTGCCACCACCGCGGCCCGACCGCGATTTCCTTCCGAACGTCCCTTCGACCGTGTCGCCTGTTCTACGGCGGCGCGTTGAAACAAGTCACATCCAGAAGTTCATCCGAGTCATTGTCGTCGCGGCACTGCGACACGAGGGTGCGCGGAATCGTTCCATCATCTGCGACCTGCAGCACAATCTGCGTCGTCCGCATCGGCGGAGACGGCCATGCGCACCCCACTCGCGCGCAAGTCCCCGGATCCAGCGACGACAGCAATGTCGCAGTACACACTGGGCGACTGGACGGACGTAGCGGCCCTTCGTAAAAGCTTGCGTGAAGCGGTGCCGCTGCCACGGCAGAGCCGCGATTGCAGATCTGCGCGGTCAGCGCCCACGGCTGGGTGCAGTCGCGCGGAAAGTGCAGCGGTTCGATGCGACCGGTCAGGTCGGGCAGCGGTCGGGAAATCGCAGCCGGAACATCGAAGCCACTCTGCGCCGTTCGAAAGCTGTTGTGCGTTCGCCAAAACGCAGGCTCCTGCGCAGGGACGCTCAGGTCATCGCGGATGTTGCCGGCGTGATAGCTGTGCTGGTTCCACAGGGGACGCGCAGGCATGAAGCGCTCCGACGGGTCGCGCAGAACGAACAGGCCGCGAGTGAAGCCCTGCCAAGGGATGCGCAGATCGGACTCTGGCTTGTTGCTGCGCGCGCAGAAGCCAAACAGATCGACGTCCACATCACTGCTGACGATTAGCTCGGCATGGCCATCACCGTCGACATCGGCGACGGTCGGTGTCTCGATCCCGGTGCTGCTGGTCAGGTTGACGGCGGCCAGCGTGCGGCCAGAAAACCCGGAAAAAACACGCAGCCAACACTCGTCGCGATAGATCAGCTCAGCGGCCCCGTCTCCGTTCACGTCAAAGGCCACGACCCCAGCGCTGCCGGACGAGCGATCGTCGATGCGACGCGACCACAGAAGACCTGGCTCGTGCCCTGTGCAGCCCATTGGACGCCGGTCGCTTGCACCACCATCGCGCGTGGCGCAGCGCAGTGCGTAAGCGTAGAACCACTTTTCGCCGCCCAGTCCAAAGTCTGCAGTGCCATCACCATCGAAGTCCGCGATCACGGCGGGACCACCGGGCCCTCCCGAATCAGCACGGTAGGGACCAAAGAGCGTCTTGCCCTGCCGCAGATCGAACACGCGCACCACCTGCCCTTCCTTGCGTGACTCGACCAGCAACAGATCGGGCTGCCCGTCGCCGTTGAAGTCCGCGACTTGCGGAAAAAACGGCACGGTCAACAGCGGGCGCAGCGAGCTTGGCGTCTTGTCTTCACCTGTGCGGCCGTCGTAGATGCGCTCGCTGCTCAGGACTTCTGGCAAGCCGTCTGCGTCGAGATCAACGGCGATCGACAGCGATCCCCAGGGCGTGGTCTTGCTTTCATGCGACCACAGGACATCGATGCGCGGGCCGCCCGGCGTGGTCGGCCCCACGTAACGCGCCACCTGCGCGCCCAAGATGATCTCCGGCGGTGCACTGCCATCGATGTCAGCGATGGCCGGTGCGCTCCACAGTGCGCCGCCATAGATGTTCTGTTCTTGGCTGGGCCGATCTGCGGTGGCGAGCAAGTTGCCGCTGGCGTCGAACACGACCAGGCGATCGCGATCGTCGACGCTCACGATCTCGGGGTGTCCATCGTGATCCAGATCGGCGACCGCGACGCTGCCCATGCCATCGGCGCGCAGTGGCACTTGGCGTCGAAACACCGTTTGGCAGGTGTCGCCACGAATCGCCAGCAGAGCGCTTGGGAAGGTCTGCGAGATGATCTCGGGGCGGCCATCGCCGTCCAGATCGGCGACCACGGGCAGCGATGTGCTGTTCCAACCCGCGTTCTCACAGCGCACTTGCAGGGGCGTAAGCGGCGCGTCTCCAACGAAGCGGGCATCGCGACACGATCGACGGTACGGCTCTAGCTGCGTGCAGGCGTCATATGCGACACAGCCCCCACGAACGCAGCGCGTGTCGCCGCTACAGTCCAGGTCCGACGCGCAGGTCTGCCGACTGCTCACGCAGGCTCGGTCAATGCAGCGATAGTCGGGTGGACAGTTTCGATCCTCCAGACACGGATCCCCCAGACAGCCCAGCGGCGCTTCCGCATACGGATCGTCGACGGGACGGGGCGGCGGCAGGGCCGATGGATCAACGTCAGCCCTCTCTGGCGCACACGCCAGGCAGCCACACAACAGCCACAGGACTCGCAGGGCCCGCGTCATCGACGCAGCGCAGCATAGCCAGCCCGCCCGAATTTGTTGCCGACTTTGTTGCCCAGCGTTGCTGCCCACTTTGTTGAACGTTTGCTGCGCAGCCCGCGCATTTCGCTGTGATAAGGTGCCCCTTTCGCGCGATTGCGCGTCGGATCGTGCCCTATGCACAAGCGTCCACACGAGGTGGAAATCATCGGAGCACCGCTGGATCTGGGCTGCAATCTGCGCGGCTCGAACATCGCGCCAGCGACGGTGCGTATCGCGGGACTGGCCGACAAGCTAAACGAGCTTGGCATCCGCGCGATCGACAGCGGCGACGTCCACGTGCCCTTGCGCGAAACGCTGGGCGAAGCCGCCGCGGCGGAACGCTATGTCCACGTCATCGCCGAGGTCTGCGATGAGCTGTGCACGCGCCTGGATCGTTCGCTGTCGTTTGGTCGCTTCCCGCTAGTGATCGGCGGTGACCACAGCATCGCCATCGGAACGATTAAGGGCGCCGCCAACTACTTCCATCGCCAAGGTGGAGAGCTTGGGCTGATCTGGGTCGATGCGCACGCAGACATGAACACGCCCGGCACGTCCCCGTCGGGCAACGTGCATGGCATGCCGCTTTCGACGGTGCTGGGCTTGGGACACGATGCCCTGACCCGCATCGGCGGATCCGGAACGCGGCTGCGCCCCGAAAACGTCGCCCTGATCGGCATCCGCAACCTGG
>JAYRFD010000740.1:0-7310 GCA_041908565.1 Polyangia bacterium
AGGCCAGCACCACGCACAGGGAAAACTCATCGGGCAGAAGCGGGGCAAGCGCGGAAAAGTCGGGCCGGCGTTCGGCCAGCTGCGCATCCAGACAGGATTCCTCGACGGAAAATAGGCGCGCATACAGCCAGCGCAGAGCGCGGTAGTGCTTGTCTTCGTCCACAGCCCAGGCCCGTTCCATGGCCCAAAATGCGTCGCCTAGCCGCAGGCCCGAGCCACGCAAGAAGGCCGACAAGTGCCGCGCATCGTATTCGCTACACAGGCTGTGCAGGATCGATGCACGCAGCGCTTCGACCATGTCTTGCGAGGCAGACTCGGCAGCTGGGCCCGGGCCAGGCAGCGTCGACACATCGTCGATGCGCCAGGTCGATTGACGAACCGCGGGCGCGGTCGGTGCCGCGATGTGAACCGATGCAAAAGAGCGATGCGACGCGGGCGACTCGCCGGACGGCGGGCAAGGACTCGACATAGCGGCCGACTCCAGAGCTGGGCCCTGGGATTATACTTCGACGCACCGTGGACCACGCAGACCTTCCCGACCTGTGCAGCCTGCCCCCCATTCCTGCCGCGACGCCTGTCGATCGACGTGCGGCGCTTGCGCGAGAGGGCGGCGTCGATCTTTGGTACTTCGATTATGAATCGGCGCTGGCCGGGGCGGTCGTCGCAGACGAAGAACGACCGCATGCCCTGCGCGAAGCGTATCTGACGCTGCTTCTGCCGGAAGAGCGAACCCGCCACGACCGCTTCGTCTTCGCCAAAGATCGCCTGCAGTTCTTGGCGACGCGCGCGCTGGTGCGCACCGTGCTTTCGCAGTACGCGTCGGTCGATCCCCGGGCGTGGCGCTTTGAAAGCGGCGAGCGCGGCAAGCCATACATCACGGAACCGCAGGGTCATCGCGGGCTTCTGTTCAACCTGTCGAACACGCGCGGCCTGATCGTCTGCGCGGTCAGCACGCAGGTTGCCCAGCTTGGCTGCGACACCGAAGACATCACGCGCAAGACCGAGACGGTCAGCATCGCCGACCACTACTTTTCGCCGCTGGAAGTGCAAGCGCTGAAGGACTTGCCGGCCAGCCAGCACACGCAGCGCTTCTTTTCGTACTGGACGCTCAAAGAGAGCTACATCAAGGCGCGCGGGCTGGGCTTGGCGCTGCCGCTCGATCAGTTTTCGTTCTTGCTCGACGGGCGACACGACATCGGCATCGCCTTTGATCCCCGGCTTGCGGACGACGATCAGCGCTGGCGCTTCGATCTGCGCCGCCTGGGATCGCGCCACTTCGTCGCGGTCGGAGCCGACACGGCTGGCCACGCGCTGTCACTGCGGGCCGTGCACTTCGTGCCTCTGGCGGACAACGCGGCGCCGTCCGCTTCGACGAAAGATGGGCCGCAGAAAGAGCGGTCGAACGGCGCGCCCTCCGACGAACTGACGGCAACCAAAGGAATGGGCCATGTCTAGCAAGCTGTGGGCGATCAGCGACCTGCACGCGGGACACGCTGACAACCGCCGCGTGATCGAGGGGCTTCCAGCGCACCCCGGCGACTGGCTGGCCTTGGTCGGCGACCTGGGCGAGACGGAAGAAGAGCTAGCCTTTGTCCTGGACACGCTGGGCCCGCGCTTCGCCCGTCTGATCTGGGTCCCCGGTAATCACGAGCTATGGACGTACCCGAAAGACAGCCCGCTGCGCGGCGAAGCCAAGTACCTGCGCATGGTCGATGTCTGTCGCGCTCGCGGCGTGCTGACGCCCGAGGATCCGTATGCGATCTGGGACAGTGGGGCGGCTCGTTATCTGATCGCGCCGCTGTTTCTGCTGTACGATTACTCGTTTGCGCCCGACGGCATGGGCGTCGAACAGGCGCTGGACTGGGCGTACGAAGAGGGCCTGTACTGCGCCGACGAATTCATGCTGAACCCGGATCCCTATCCGTCGCGTCAGGCCTGGTGCGCGGATCGCATCCAACGCACCGAAGGCCGCCTGCAAGCCGCCGTCGCCGAACACGGGCTGCCGACGGTGCTGATCAACCACTTCCCGTTGGTGCAAGAGCACGCGGTGCTGCCGCTGATCCCGCGCTTTACGATCTGGTGCGGCACGCAGCGCACGCAGGACTGGCATCGACGCTTTCGCGCGGCGGCTGTGGTGTATGGCCATTTGCACATTCCCAAACAGCGCGTCCTGGACGATGTGCGGTTCTTCGAAGTGTCGCTGGGCTATCCAAGGCAGTGGCGCTATCGGCCAGAGGTCTTTACGCAACTACGCCAGATCCTGCCTGCGCAGTAACTGCATCAATTGCACAACTGCGTTTGCTTGCAGGTCGCCCGCCGACAGGAATCAGAACAATCGCATCATTCTTCAAATGCCAATACAATTGCTGAAGCAAATATCAACACATTCAGGTTCGCGAATTATTCATTTTATCCGTTGATTCGCCGATAGTCGTCCAAGGTGGATTGGAAGAACTGTACGGCTTCTTCGACGCTGGGACGTGCAGGGTCGGCGGGCAGCTGCGCCATCAGCCAGCGCAGGCCGGCGGTTGGATCGTCGGCGACGCGCTGCGGAAAGGGCAGGCGCTGGAAGCGCTGAAAACTGGTCAGGACCGCACGAATGGTGGCACCGCCAAAGCCGGTGGCTTGCACGATGCTGACACGAGCAAACTGTCGGTGCGCATTGCGCAGCGCTAAATCGGCATACCTCTTTCGAACCTCATCCGGCGGCGGATTCAGCGCTCCCTTTTCATCGACCCAGACGATGGTGCCGGTGCCGCCTGGACACTTGCGGGTTAGGGTCTCGCTCCAGGCTTCAAAGGCGCGAAAGTTGGCATCGGAGTCTTGGCCCACATAGTAATAACAGACGATGTCACATAGGCGGGCCGCCAGGAACTTTCCGTTCGCCCCGTGCATCACTTCCCGTGTCTCTTGCATCGTCACTCCAGCGATCTTTTCAAGAGTAATTTTCCTTCCAGGCATTCAATCACCATAAGCACAATATAATTTATATATCAAATTAACCAAAATATGATGACCATCCGACTTGGAAGGACAGGATATTTTCGCGGAATCGGCTGGGTGCGGGCAACTAGCGTTGAAAAAGTGAGCGAGGACCTCAAACTGCAAGAGCGCCGCCGGGGCCCCAGGCCAACAGGCCAGGGAGAGCGTCCTTCGGGACGTGAGGACGGCGAGCGCAGCCCCTGAATCAGACGACAGGCCGCAGCCACTTTTCAACGCGCAGCTAGCCTTTGACGATGATCTCGGCGACGTCGATGCCGCTGGGTACGGTGCCGTCGCAGAAGAACTGCAGCGTCAGGCCGGTGTGCATGCGATAGCGTCCTGGCGTCATCGGTGCATTGAACAGAAACGGCACACTGGCGGACTGTCCGGGATACGAGCCATAGCCGCTCACCGTCTCGACGCAGCCGACGGCACCTAAGGACTCGACAGCGACGACAAACTGAATGAAGCAGCCGGGACAGAAGCCGTTGAGGGTGCTCTGCCAGGCTTGGAAGCGCACGCTGCCGCTTAGCGGCTGGCCGGGCGCGGCGACGAAGACCGGCCCGCCGGGCTGATCGAAAAGGGCGGGTTCGGGAATCGCCCCCATGTCGATGGGCATGGGGTTGCTGCTGGCGGCCAGAAAGCTGCGCTCGGGCTCCAGCGCAAAGGCAGGCCCGACGTCGGTGGTCCAGCGGACCTGCGTCCCGGCGGGTAGCATGCCCAGCGACAGCGGGCTCTGCCCGGCCAGCGTGCTGCCCTTGCCTGGAATCGGCGCGCTGCCGTCGAGGGTGTAGTGGATCGTGGCCGGCCCCTCAGTCGCGATGTGATAAAGCGCGCTGCGTGGGAAGTCCAGGCTGCTGGCCAAGCCGCCAGGCAGGATGAAGCTCGGCGGCGGAGCCGGAAACGTGCTGCGATCCGGCGGCGTCATGGCGGTCCGTAGCTCGCAGGCTTCGGTGATGGCGTTGCAGAATTCTTCGGGACGGCAGGCGTCGGCATTGCGCACGCAGTTGGCTTGATCGGGGCGCGTGCTGCCACCCCATAACTCCGAACAGGCGGTCAATGCGGTCAACGAACCCAGCACGAGCGGTCCTAGCAACACGGGGATGCGCATGGCTTACTCCCTTCCGAACAAAAGGCCCGGCAGCGGGCCGGCAAGTCCTGGTGGCATCGGACCAGCCGCGGGATTGGTCAGCGCACGCAGCCGCACGCCTGGCTCTGTCCGACGGGGCGGCACGGCCCAAAGGACCACCCCGGCCAGCGACAAGCCGGCCCCCACGCCCAGCAGCACCGCGCCTTTGCCCAGCGTGTCAAAGCGATCGCGACAGTTGATCACCGGCGGCTCGGGAGGACTTACGCACTGACCATCCACGGCCACGCCCGAAGCCCCAACGCCGACCAGCGCCAGACCCAGCCCGATGGTGATACCGCCCACGACCCAGCGCCAGATCGGACGACGCAGCGCAGAAGAGGCCGGCGCGACTGTCGGGGACACGACGGCGATTCGCGGCACGGGATTTGGCACAGGCTTCAACGTCACCTGGGCCGCCCCTTTTTGGGCATCGACCACCGACAGCGTGACCGCTTCTTCCAGGTGACCTGGCAGGGACAGATTCAGCGTGTGCGAGCCGACAAACGCCACGTGTTCGTAGGGCGTCTGGCCCAGCACGCGCTCGCCTTGCCGAACCTGCGCGCCGGTCGGCTGCGAGGTGATGTTCAGCGTGCCGCGCGGGCGCCCTGCCCCACTTTTGACAAGCGGACCCAGCGCCCCAGATAGCTGCGACATCAGCTGTTCCTGGGTGCAGCGAGCACAGCGAAACGATCCTTGGCCTGCAACCTCACCCACTTCGGCATCAACCAACGAGAGCCTTACGCTGTATTCTCCGTCGGTGGGTGACTGTTCGATGCGCAGCGGCAGGGCGTATTCAACTTCGCTGCGCAGCGCCAGCTGAGCCTGACATTCCAGCTTCGACAAGCAGCCCACAAGCTGAGGTTCCCGTCGCAAAGCGGCCCCGCGGTCATACAAAGATAAGCGCGCCTGCTGCAGCGCTTTGGCGGTCGTCTCTTCGACGCGACGGACAAGATCGGCACGGTTTTGCAGGCCCACGATGTCCGGCAACAAGATCACCGCCGGTGGCAAGGTGGCGACGACTGCTCCCGATTCTCGATTGAAGCGCAGCGCGACGGCCCGCCCGTCCTTTACATCGACGCGGGTCCGCATGGTCTTGCCGCGCATCTCGACGACGATCTGGTGACGCCCAACCGGCAGCAACAAAGGCAAGGGCAAGGGCAGCGCGCCGATCCAGCGATCGTCGACTTGCACCAGACCTTCGTCATCGGCCACCACTTGCACTTCGCCAGCCGGTGGTCGCGGTCCCGATAGATTCGCTTCGGCTTCGGCCCAGCCTGGGGATCCGGCCACGCTGAGCGGATCGGCCAAGAAGCGACGCAGCAGATCCTGCGCTTCAACGGTGCGCCCCGAAAGGTTGGCCAGCACGCCCAGCTCGTACAAAAGCTCGGGACTGGGCGCGCGACGGTACTCGGCTTCGATTGTTTGCAGCAGAGCAGCCAGATCCGGCCCGCCAGGCTCACCAGCAGGTGGTGGCTCGATGCGCGAAGGTCGCGGGGTGTTGGGCGCCGAAGTCGACGCAGCAGGTTCCGCCTTGCCGATCCGCGGTCGACGCTTGGCCACAGCATCGAAGCAAATGACCGAACAGCAGCACAGCACGGCCAGCCACGCGCTGCGCAGCCATCGTGCCGTCTGCTTCGATCTGTCTTTCCTCAACACCATGGGTCCCGCGCGACAAGCCGGTCGGCTATCACTCACACGATCCCAGCTGGACCGTTTCGTTGGCTCGCACTTGCACTTTCTGCTGATCCCCGTCGACGTCGATCAAGTGCTTGCCCGGCAGCATGTACAGCGTGACGTCTTGGCAGCGGCCCTTGCCCGGCTTGCGAATCACCACCCGTCCGACGCTGGGCAACAAGCGGTCGACGGCCTTCTGCGCTTCACCGCGTCGACTTCCCCCCGCGCGTGTCGATGCTTGCAGCACTTTTTGATAGGCCGTGACGGCTTCTGCCGGTCGGTCGGCTGCTTCGTGAAGCTGGCCCAGCTGAAAGTGGATCTCGACGGAAAGATCGACGCAGGGCGGCAGGCTTTTGCCTTCGCGATTGCACAGCGAGTGGGCCTTTTCCAGCAGCTTCTGCGCCTTTTTCAGATCGCGCTTGGCCAGCGCATCCAAGCCGCCGTTCATCATCTTTTCGATCGTCGATTCGGCCAGCCGCAGGTTCAGCGTCGTCCCTTCTTCGATCTGAAAACGCTGCTTGCCGGACAGCGACGTCAGCTCGTGCGGACCGACGGACAGCGCGATCGGGCGTTTGTTCGCGGTCTGCCAGCGCCCCTTGTCGATCTGAAACTGCGCAAGCGGCGGAGCCTCGACCAAGACGGAGCCGGTTCCCTGCGCTTCGGTCAGCTTGTCGGATGCGCCGGTTTCGCCTGGCTCAGCAGGACTTGACGGTGGGCTGCCCAAATCCGCAACGCTCGATGCCGCGCCGCGCTCCGCGGGTGTGCTTCGATGGTCTCCAGCCGCACGACTTGCAGCGTCGGAATGCGTCGGCTCAGCGCTCGCGGTCGCCGCCGGTCCGCGCAGAAGATCCGCCAGCAGTGCGGCCGCCCGGGCTCGCACCGCGGCATCCCCGTCCGTCGCCAGCAGTCGCAGAATCGGCACGCCCAGCGGACCCGCTGTGCTGTGGCCGGATCCGACAGGCAAGGACGCAGCAACCTCGGCCACGCGCTGCCGTACGTGGGCTTCTGCGTCGCGCGCCAAGCGCCGCAACACCTGCAGCACCTGACCCACTTCACTGCTGGGCAGCGCGCCCAGCGCATCCAGCAGATCCAAGCGCTGCGCCAGGGAGCCACGGGCCGCGGCATCCAGCAGCCCCGTCGACACATCGGTCGAGGCTGGCTCGCCCAGCTTGCGCAGCAGCGCAGACGCCAGGATCGCGTCGCCGCCGTTTTGAGCGGCCGCTTCTTGCAGCACCGGAATGGCGCGACGGTCGCCGGCTTGCGCTAGCTGACGCGCGGCCGCAAAGCGCACGGCAAACACGGCATCGCGCAGCAGGGTCGCCAGAAGCTCTAGTTCACGACCCAGCTGGTCGACGACGATGCGGCGCACTTCTTCGCTAGCCGATCGCGACAAGCCCTGCAGCGAAGGCAACTGACTGCGATCCCCCAACTTCAACAAGAGGGCGCGCGAAAGCGACTGTTCCGCCTCGGTTCCAGAGGCGAGCAGCTCTTTGACCCAGCTGCCGGCTTGTCGTTCCAAGGTCTG
>JAYRFD010000741.1:0-3025 GCA_041908565.1 Polyangia bacterium
ACAGGTACGACGCAACCAAGCGCGAGCCGATCAGGCAGTCCGTACAGCGCCAGCTATGCGACCGACCGAACGCGCGCACGGCCACGCGCGCCCGCGACGGGAAAAACCGCATGCTCCGCCGACATCGATCGCAGCGAATCGCCCGATCGCGGGCGAGTTCATCGGCCTCAGCCAGCAGGCTTGCTTCGTCGCAGGAATGAACGGTCATGACTGCGACTGTCCTTGGGGCATACGGCTGTTTCACAACACCGCGCAAGGTGAGGCGACGGCAGACATCAGGGGCGGGGAATTCAGGCGGAGGTCTGTGTCGGGCAGATGGGACGGCAGGATGGAGGTCGAACGACAGTGCCGCCCAGGGAGGGAAATGAGGTGTAGGTGTTGGCCGCTCGGCCCTTGGATGATTCCCAGATTGGGATTGTGGACTCACGTATTCGAACCGCTTGGATGTTTGCCTGACTGGTCAACCGACATCGCAAGCAGTCAGGACATCCCAAAGGAGCGCTGTCCAGTGTCCCAGACGCTGTCTGGTGGACCGGACAGAACCACGACCTGTCACTGTCGGAATCCACCGCTCGCCGACGGAGTGTGCGGTTGGCATGTGATGTGATTGGCACGCTCCGGTGTTCGCTTCGACATCGGAACCCCGGACGAAAACAGGCTGCTCGACCGGCTCGATGTTCCGATACCAGCGTCGAGAGCCGGAAAAGACGCTGCTCCACCGCATCGTGCACGAACACCTCGCCACGTTTCTGGCCGAAGCGGCCGAGCGCTATCCCAGCGGCGACATTCCCGCCTTCATCCGCGCCGAGTTTGAGCGATATCTGCGCTGCGGCATTCTGCGCCACGGCTTCGCACGCGTTCGCTGTCCCTCGTGTCGCGACGAGCTGCTCGTCGGGTTTTCCTGCAAGAATCGCGGCGTGTGCCCGTCCTGCTGTGCAAGGCGCATGGCAGACTCGGCGGAGCACCGTCGAGACTGCGTGTTCCCGGTCGTCCCGGTGCGACAGTGGGTCTTCACCCTTCCCAAGCGCTTGCGCTGACTTCTGGCGTGGCGTCCCAAGCTCGTCAGCCTCATGCTGCGGCTGTTTCTGCGCGCGCTGTTCGCCAGGCAACGTCGCTGCGCCAGGAAACAGGGCATCGCGGCTCCCTTGTGCGGTGCCGTCTCCTTCCTTCAACGATTTGGGTCGTCGTTGAACTTGAACATCCATGTCCATGCGATCCTGCCCGACGGCGTTAGGGGTTCTCGCTGCATGCCGGCGTCTTCGTCCGCGCCATGGATGGCGACGCACTGGAGCGACTGGCCCGCTACTGTGCGCGTCCGCCGCTGTCTCTGCGGCGCTTGGAGCATCAAGAAGATGGCCAGGTCCTGTATCACGCCAAGCACGCAGCCCCCGGTGCGCCGCGACTGCTGCGGCTGTCACCGATGCAGTTTATGGGCCGCCTCGCCGCGCTGATTCCCCCGCCCACTTTGTTTTCGAAGCCTGCATGGCGACAGTCTCTCGTCTCGGCGCAGTGCTGCGCGATGATTCCGTTTTTGCCGACGTCTAAGCTCGGAGGTGCTGACGTTCGCGTGCATCCGTGACGCTTGCATCGCTGCTGATGTAGATGGATGGCCTCATCGGAATGGCCATCGTGAGCCACCCCATGTTCGGCAACGCGACGCTCATTCCAAGAGATCCCGCATTCACCATGGGCCGGCGCGGCACGTCCGTAGTCGCGTTCGCATGCGCGCCGCTTGCGCACGCTGAACTCCACATCGGCGTGCCCACGCCGCGCGTCGATCGCAGCTGCACGATCGTGGCTTGTCACAAGCCGCTTGTCGAAAGCCGCTTGGCCTATGCCGCGCGTCAGCTGCTGCCTGACGGATGCCGATTGCAGCGATAGCCGGAGAAACACCCAACATGTGGTCAGCGCTGCTCTATCGAATGGTCAGTTTAGTTGACCTATCTGCTGTCTCGCCTGTTCGTAGCGCCTCCAGCCTTTTGCCCCCGACCTCGCGGAGAAGGGAAGCGGGCGCGCTGGTTACGCGGTAGAGACAGCCCTTGGCTCAATGGGGTCGGGCCGCCCCCCGCACAGATCCCAGCGGGCGCTACTTTCGGACTTGGCTCTTACCTTGGGTTTTGGTGAAGAAGCGCGTCTCGGGCCAGGGATGCGTGATGCGGACGAGGATTCAGCGCGCCATCCTGGCTATCGCTAGCCACAGGGGAATAGCTGCTGTAGTGCGGCTTGCATGACGTCGATCTGGACTGTGGCGGGGTCGGTCTTCTGCACTTCAGCGCGCAGCGCGGTTGCGGCGGCGGCATCCTTGGCGCGCGCTGCGCGATCGAGCGCCCCCGCGGTGAGCGAGATGAAGGCCCAGTCTGCCGCCTTCCGCTCGCCTGTGTCGCGCTTCATGTAGCCCAGGCGGTCCATCACCACCACGGCCAGTGCGCGATCCAAGGCGCGATCGAGCTGGCTGTAGGCTTGGCTTTGCAGCGAGGTATTGCCCGGCGGCAGCGTGCGATCGACGTCGCGCCAGCAGCGCACGGCCAACGACGCATCGTAGACGCGATCAGCGGCTTTGGCGTCTGCGACCTTGCTGTAGCGCATAAAGCCGCTGCCCGCTGAGCCCCGCGCCGCGCCGCCGGTGAAGTAGGCCCAGGACGAATCGCAGTCATCGAGCTTGTCGCGGCCACAGGTCACGGCCTCTTTGTAGACCGAGGTGTAGAGGAACCACAGCAGGACGCCTTCGATGCGCGCGGCATTGAGGCGTGGCTCTTGCCCGGCGGCTCCCGCTGCTACGGCCGCATTGAGGATGGGCACCATCTTGACGGGGCCTATGCAGCGCTCGGGTTGGGTCATGCTCTGCACGGGATCGGTGCACAGGGTCTGTCCCATGCCGTTGACGAAGAGTGGATAGTGTTCGTCTTCGCGGCGATCGATGCGCGACTGAAGGCCATTGGCGATGCTGAGCTGTACTTTGGCATCGGCGAAGTCTTGCGGCGAAGGGACCTTGTCGCATTCCCACAGCAGTCGCGCGATGTCTTCA
>JAYRFD010000742.1:0-2104 GCA_041908565.1 Polyangia bacterium
AGCACTGGGCGAATCGTCGCTGCGCCAAAGCGGATCAGGGGGGCTTGGGGGTGGATGATGGTGGATCATGGCGCGCTGCGTCAGCGGGCTTGGGGGGCGGGCGCGGCGGCGTGCAAAGACGCGGTTTCTCGACGGGAATACGGAAATCGCGCGCGATCGGGTGTGTCGCCTTGGGCTTGGCATGCCGGCTGCTTTGAAGCACCTGTGAAACCCCACACAGGAAGGGCAGCGATGACGTTTTCAGTTACGTTTTGGGGCGTCCGCGGATCGATTGCGACACCCGGTCCCGACACCGTGGAAGTCGGCGGCAACACGTCCTGCGTCGAGGTGGTGTGCGGCGACCGCCACATCGTCTTGGACAGTGGCACCGGCATCCGCATGCTGGGTCAGCGCTTCATGCGCGAACGCAAGCGGCCGCAGCTAACGATCTTGTACAGCCACTTGCACTGGGATCACCTGCAGGGGCTGCCGTTCTTCACGCCGCTGTACGTGCCCGGCACCGAGATCTGTTTCTGCGGTCCCAAGGGCGTCGAAGAGGCGCTGTCGACGCAAATGGGCGATCCCGGCTTTCCCGTGCGCCTGTCCGATGTGCCGGCGCGGCTGGCCTTTGAAGAGCTGGGCGATGGCCTGCGCGTGCCGATCGATGGCGGCATCACGGTGACCTGCGCGCGGCTGAATCATCCGGGCGGCGTGCTGGGCTATCGCATCGACTACGGCGGGCATTCCGTGGTGTATGCGACGGATACCGAGCATTACAGCTGCCCAGATCCCAAGCTGGTCAAGCTGGCCGATGGCGCCGATCTATTGATCTATGACGCGCAGTACGATGACGATGAATACGCCGGTCTGTCGGGGCCGCCGCGCACGGGCTGGGGACACTCGACGTTTTCAGAAGGGGTGCGGGTGGCCGATGCGGCGCGCGTGCGGCAGCTGGCCATGTACCACCACGATCCGCTGCACAGCGACGGAAAAGTCCGCGATCTTGAACGTCGCGCGGCCGCGCTGCGACCCGGCACCTTTGCCTGTCGTGAAGGGCAGACCGTGGTCCTGGCTTCGGCCGCGGCGCATCCCACAGCGACGGTCGATGCGGCGGCAAGCGTCGGGCCGGCCGGCGATCGCGGGGGCGAAAGCGGTCGCGGCTTGGTTGCGGCATGAGCGCGTTGTCGTTCGTGATACCTTCGGAATCGATGGCTGCGCGCAGCTCTCGTAGCGGAGGTTCGGGTCGGGACGGCGATGCCCGCGATGGGCGTGGGCTGGGCGCGGCGGGGACGGCAATCGAAGGCGCCGACCGTCGATCGGTGCTGCTGGCGCTTTTGGATCTGGTGCGCACCGAAGTGGATCTGGACTCGCTTCTGCGGCGCATCGTCGATCTGGTGGCGCAGGCCATGTCGGCCGATCGCGCGACACTTTTCCTAGTCGACAAGACAACGGGAGAGCTGGTCAGCCGCGCCGCGCATCTGCCCGAGCTGCCTGAGATTCGCTTGCCGCCGGGGCAGGGCATCGCGGGTCACGTCGCACAGACGCGACGGCCGGTGGCCGCCAGCAACGCCGACGATCATCCGCGCTTTGCACCCGCCATCGATCGCATCACCGGGTACAAGACCACCACGGTCTTGGCCGCGCCGATCCTGGCGACCGCAGCGACGGGCCCAGAACAAAAGGATCTGAAGGACGGCAAGGATGCGAAAGATCCGAAAGACGCCAAAGACCCCGAAGTCCTGGGCGTCCTGCAGGTGCTCAACAAGCGCGCGGGCCTGTTTGACGACCGCGACAGCGACCTGCTGTGCGAGCTAGCCGTTGAAGTTGCGACGGCGCTGTCGGAAACGGCGCTGCGCGAGCGCGTCACTGGGCAAGCGCCCGAGCGATATCACCGCATCGTCGGTAGCTCGCCCAGCATGCGGCGCGCCTATGAGATCATCGCCAGGGCGGCGGCGACATCGGCCACCGTGCTTCTGCGTGGCGAATCGGGGACGGGAAAAGAGCTGGCGGCGCGCGCCATTCACTACAACTCAACCCGGGCTCGCGGGCCCTTCGTGAAGATCGACTGCACGTCGATTCCCGAGGGACTGATGGAGTCCGAGCTGTTCGGGCACGAGCGCGGCGC
>JAYRFD010000743.1:0-1739 GCA_041908565.1 Polyangia bacterium
GCGTGCCCCTATGCGGGCATGGCTGCGCATGGCAATCGGGAGTGGTCTTCTGGGGACCGCAAGCTGGCTGGGCTGCGTTCAGGCCCCCACCGGCGATCGCTTGTGCCCGGCCCCCAAAGACCCTTGCGCATGCAGCGTGGCCGAGCGTGCTCCATCGCGCGGCTCCGTCGTTATGCGCTGGCGCTTGGCCGACGCCAAGGTCGGCACTGTGTTGCCGCGCGGCACCTGCTGCTGCGTGCCCACCGCACAGCCGCTGTCGCCGCAAGCCGGCCAGCAGTGCCCCAACTTCGGCAGCAAGTGCCCCGACACGCCGCCCTGGCTGGTGCGCAACGTCCAGCTGCAGATTCAGTCGCTGGATGGCAGCTTTGGCCCTTGCGTCGTCAGCTCTCCCTGCAACTCCGGCGAGCTAACCACCGAGTACTGCTTGCCCGAAGGCGACTACGACCTGCGCGTGACCGCCGACATCGAAATCTACGACGACAGCTGCCAAGAATTCGTCTGCTCGCACAAGCAGACCGTCTCGCCAGCCACCTTCCGTCGTCGCATTTACGCCGGACGATCGACCAGCTTGGACGGCGTGATTTTGGGCATCAACCCGCCCGATCTGTACTCGCCGACAGGCGGATCGCCGGGGTCCGCCGGCGCCCTGTGCAGCAGCGCCGCACGCGACATGTCGACCGACTGATCGGACGTCCCCCGCGTGCGAGATCGTGCAGCCCACGAGCGGCATCAGGTGGGCCGCTGCCGCGCCTGCAGAAGCGCGCTTAACGACGCAGACTGGCCTGGGCTTGCGCGCGCAGGTACTGCACACGAGCCCGCAGATCGGTCAGCGCATCAGCCCAGACCTTCGGCGTCAGCTGACGACTGTCGGTGGCATTGGCCTCGCTGACTGCCGCCGAGATCTGCGCAGACCAAGCGACCAGCTTTTCTTCGACCACGCGTTCGCTAAACGGCCCCGCCAAAAGCTCGCGCAGCGCCGCCTGATAGTCGCCATCGAAGTAGCAGTACAGGTTGCCGCCCCCGTCAGCGAAGTGGCTCTTGGCGAACGTCCCATTGACATCTTCGATATTCAGAAAGACGCCCTGGTACTTGCCGTTGATCAAGATGCCGGCGGCCTTCTTCAGATGGGAACCGCGACCGTTTCGCCACGTTGCGTGATTCACGGTTTGATCTCCAGATCAGGGTCTTGGTGCCGCGGCAGCGACACGGTGTTTCCATTTCTGGACTGCCTACCGCATATGCACAACGAAAGCAAAGTAAAACTAATTCTGAATTACTGCGCAGATTTTATATTGCAATCCAAATTTAGGCATTGCGATCCTCACAACACCCGTCGCAAGCCTGCCTGTGGCATGCGCGCCATCCGGCACCCGCTATGGCACAAGCGACCCGTCGCGCCCAGGCGACCGGTGGTCAAAGGGCGGCCAGCTGATCGGCCTTGATCGAGATAGCGCCGTCTTGTCGCTGCAGCGTGCCGTCGACCACAAGCAAAGACGATCCGCGCAGCACCGCCTGATGCGCTTCGTATACGGCGGGCGGCACGATGACATTTAGCAGCCCGGCTTCGTCTTCCAGCGTCAAAAAGCAGAAGCCCTTGGCCGTGGGAGGTCGCTGCCGAACGATGCACATGCCGGCGCTGCGCACCCGCGATCCATGGCGAGCGGCGCTGGCCTGCTGCGACGTCAGCGCGCCCTGTTCCGTAAGCTGCGGACGCAGCAAGGCCACGGGATGGGGACCGA
>JAYRFD010000744.1:0-2612 GCA_041908565.1 Polyangia bacterium
GACCGCGTTGGGGTGGCGAACCCGGCAGCTCGAGACGCCTTCCTGCTGAAAGCGCCGTCGTAGCTCGCTGGACTCTGCGACTTGCGGATGCAGGACCTTGATCGCGACGGTGTTGCGCAAGGTCAGGTGCGTGCCCTTGTAGACAGCACCGAAGCCGCCTGTCCCAATCAAGGCGTCCAAGCGATAGCGTCCATCGAGGACGGTGCCGGGTCCCACCTTGCGTGGACCGGGCGTCGCCTGGACGATGCCAAGCGCGTTGCTCTGTGTCGCAGACGTGGCCGCAGGTGGACCATTTCCCGTCGGAGGGCTAGGTGCTGTCGCGAGCCTCTTGTCGGCCATGGCGGGGATCGCGTCGGCTGAACGTCGGCTGGTGAGCGGAGGCACCCGTCGACGCATCACCGCACGAATGCGAGCCAACAGGACCTCGAAGTCGATCGGCTTGGTGACGTAGTCATCGGCGCCTTGTTCCAGTGCTTGCACCATGTCCTGCGTCGCCGCTTTGGCCGTCGCCATGATGACAGGGAGCGTCGCAAGCTGTGGGTCGCTGCGAACCCGCTTGAGCACTTCGATGCCGTCCATGTCCGGCATCATGATGTCGAGGACGACCAGATCGGTGGCCTGGCTGCGTAGGTGCTGCAAGGCCTCGAGTCCGTTGGTCGCCTGGGACACCAGGTAACCCCGACGCTGCAGCCGGCGAGCCAGCAGGCCCAGATTGTCCTGGTTGTCATCGACGAGCAGGACCCTACATCCTGGATCTTCTGCCACCAGACTAGGTTACCGAATCATCGAGCTTCTGTGGGATTCTCTCGCGGCGGGCGAACTTGGCGTCGGTGGCCGCAAAGCGATCGTGCCAAGGGACGCTTCCTGGTCCCCGTGCTTCGGCCAAGCCGGGTGAGCCTTCCCCCCTCGTCGTCGCACAGAGGTCAGACCGTCCTTTTTGCCGCGCAGCGTACCCGATATCGTATACCGTCAAAATTGCGGCCCGGTCGTCGCGGCCTTGCGTGTGTCCGGGGGCCTTCCCAGATGGCCACCACAGCGAAATTTTCCCCGCCAGAACAGTTTGACGAATACCGCATCGTTCGACTTCTCGGCGGTGGCGCGATGGGCCAGGTGTATCTGGCCCACGACACGCTGCTCGATCGACCGGTGGCCATCAAGTTCATCGCCAACCTGGAAGAGCAGGTTCTGGAAAGCGAGCTTCGCGAGCGCTTCTTTATCGAGGCACGCGCCATCGCTCGGCTGCAGCACCCCAACGTCGTTCTGATCTATCGCGTGGGCGAGTGGCAGCGGCGGCCCTATCTGGTTTCGGAGTTTGTTCGCGGCCAGTCCTTGGATCGCATGCAGAAGCCGCTGCCGTGGTCGCGGGTCCACCGCATCGGCATCGGCCTAAGCCGTGGCCTGGCTGCCGCCCACCGTCGAGGCGTGCTGCACCGCGACATCAAGCCCGCCAACACCATGCTGACCAGCGATGGCGAGGTAAAGATCCTCGACTTCGGGTTGGCCAAGCTGGTCGATTCCGCGCAAGGCATGCGCTTTAGTGACTCGAACTTTCCCGTGGCCGCTGCGCAGGCCATGCTGGGCGCCGAGCCACTGCACGACACGCAGCAGGACTTGCCAAGTGCTGGCGGGGCGCTGGCCGCGACCGTGCTGGGATCGCAAAGTGCGGTGGAGGTCCCCGCGCTGGCCGCCACGATGGCATCGTCTGCCGGTCTGCGTGCCGCCGCGGCACTGCGGGATGCCGACGTTGCGCCCAGCGCGGTGCCGGTTGTCGTCAAGGTTCGTGAGCCATCGGGACCACGTGCGCCATCGAACAACAGCGGAGCGATCCTGGACTCGCTGGTGCAGAGCGGCAACGTGGCCTTGGACGCGACGATGCTGCCCAGTGGTCAGACTCCGGCCTCGGTTCGAAGCGCGCTGCCGTCGGGGCAGTCGGCTGCGCCACCATCGATGATCAGCGCCGAGCGGGCCAGTGCGTCGCTGACTCATGTCGGCGATGTCTTGGGATCGCCGCTTTACATGGCGCCCGAGATCTGGCGCGGTGAACCTGCCACGCGCCAGGCCGATATCTATTCGCTGGGCACTGTCTTGTACGAGCTTTGCTGCGGGCACGCGCCGCACGAGGGCGTTCCTTTGCCGGAGCTTCCCCTGCGCGTACAGGACCACGATGCGCGGCCACTGGCCGAGATGGCGGCCGACGCAGATCCGCGTTTTTGCGCCATCGTCGATCGCTGTCTGCGGCGCAGTCCGTCCGAGCGTTTTGAGTCCGGTGATGCGCTGCGCGCCGCGCTGGAACAGCTGACCGGCAGCGCCAATGTTTTGCATCTTCCTGACGGGAATCCCTATCGCGGGCTCTTGGCATTTGAAGCGCAGCACAAAGATCTGTTCTTCGGGCGAGGCACCGAGATCAGCGCGATCGTCGACCGACTTCGCAGCGAACCAGTGGTCATCTTGGCTGGCAACTCGGGCGTCGGAAAATCGTCGCTGGTGCGGGCTGGCGTGCTGCCGCAGATCGAAGCCGGAGCGCTGGGACCGATGCGCGTGGTGACCATCGTTCCGGGCAAGCGACCGTTTGCCGCGCTGGCGACCGCGCTGGCCCACACCTTGGATCTGGA
>JAYRFD010000745.1:0-1773 GCA_041908565.1 Polyangia bacterium
ACACAAGGCCATCAAGCTGCCCTATCTGGTGCGTGCTCATCGTCGGCAGTCCTATCGTGCGGATGTGCATTCGGTCAAGTGGGGTCGGCGTCTTGGGGTGTCTTGCCGCGTCTGGATCCCGACGCGTGCTTTCGCCTCGTCGGCGTCTGGCGCCCGTCCTCTTCATCATCGGTCACGGTGTCGAGGTCGGCCGGGCTTTTTGCAGCGCCGACAGCAGCGTCGTACTGACACGATCGACATCGCTGTCGGAAAGCTCGGCGTGCAGGGGCAGGGCCAGCCCGCGGTGATGAAGCTCACCAGCGATCATCAGATCCCCGTCCTGCCGGGTCGACACCGATCCATTAAGTCGCAAGACCTTGGCATCGCAGTACGCAGACAGCTTTTGCAGGGCATAGGACGCCACCTGAGTTTCGATGCCAGCCTCTGCCATTTGGCGTCGCACGACCGCGCGGCTGTGTCCCGTCGGCAGGACCACCGCGAAGGTCTGGTAGATGCGCGCCGGATGATCGGTCTGAAACGTCAGGCCGTGTCCCGACAGGCGATCGCGATAGCGCTCGGCGATCTCGCGATGGCGGGCGACTAGCTGCGGCAAACGAGCCAGCTGCGCCCGACCGATGGCGGCCCCCATTTCGGCCAAGCGGTAGTTCAAGCCCGGCTGCGGCAGGTCGACGCTTTCGCCCGGAAGCGGCGGACTTCCGTCTTGGCTTGGGCGACTGACCAGGCCGTGCGCGCGGCGCGTACGGATTTCTTCAATCAGCCCCAGATCGTCGCTGAGCACCGCCCCGCCTTCGCCTGTCGTCAGCAGCTTGCGCGGGTGAAATGACAGGCAGACCGCGCGCCCGCGCATCGCCCCAGGCACGCCGATGGCGCAGGCCGCATCCGACAGCAGCAGGGCATCTTGTTCCGCGGCAGGCGGTGGGCTGACGTCCGCCCCGTCTTCGCTTTTCCCGACGGGATCGGGCCAAGGCGCTGGGTGTCCAAACTGATGCACCAGGATGCACGGACCGCGTCCCTGCGAAAGCCAGTGCGCCGCCAGTCGAGGGTCCAGGCAGAACGAATCGGCCGTCACATCGCCCAGCACCACGTCGGGCTGACCGGGCAGAAAGCGCGTGATGTTGGCGGTGGCTGGAAACGTAAACGCCGGCACCAGCACGGCATCATCGCGTCGCGAATCGGCCTGCAGCATCGCGTACAGCGCCAAGTGCAAGGCCGCCGTGCCAGAGCTCACCGCGACGGCATAGCGACGTCCGCAGTACGCGGCCAGCTCTTCTTCAAAGGCCCGATTTTCTGCCCCCAGGACCAGCCAGCGCGACTCCAGCACGCGGCGAGCGGCGGCAAGCTCGGTGTCGGTGATGCTGGGGCGACCCAGGGCGATGCGTGAACAGGGGCTCGAAGAGGTCGCAGCCGTTGACATGGCCGGCGAGTGAAGCAGATCGTCGGCCCCGGAATCAAGCGCGCAGAACGGGGGCCTTGCAGTAAGCTGCGCTCCGCTCCGCCATCCGATGTCGCCGATGCCGCTTTCGCCTGCGCCGACCCCGCCGTCCTGCCCAGTCTTTCCGTCGCTGCCTGCGATGATGGGCTGGGTCTGCCTGGCTGTGCTGGGGCCGCTGGCTTGTGCGCCGCGCTCGGCTTCGGATGCGGCGGCTGCGGCGGCTGCGGCTCCGCCGGCCCTTTCGTCGGCTTCGTCCCCTTCGCCGGCATCATCGGTCGTCGAGGGACCGCTGGCCCCCGGCACCCTGATCGTCGAATTCCGCGCAGGGGAGCCGCGCGCTG
>JAYRFD010000746.1:0-7865 GCA_041908565.1 Polyangia bacterium
CGGTCAGCACCCGCAAGAGCAAGAACTTCTGCGCCCTGACCACCCAGTTTGACGACGAAGGCGAAGACGAGGAATAGCAGGTCCCGGTCCGCTGACCGCGTCGCCGCGCTGGGGGCGGTTGCTCTTGCGTCGGCCCCTTCCTGCATCGCCGGACGCGGCCCCATCGACCGCACGCCTTCGTTTCGTCGCCTATTCGGGATTTGCCCCGTGCGCGTTTCTAGGTAATGAACTCGGCCCCGGGGTTTGCGCGCGGATACGTTCGTACGTACTCAAAATAGCGGGCCATTACCTTGTCGGCTTTGGATAGGACACCGATTCGGAAGTGCGCAGTATCCAGGATCGGCTTGTCTTCATCCAACAGGCCCATTTCAAAGTCCATCAAGCTGTCCATCCAGGTGCTGGTGGCGGCCAGATCGCTTTCCGGCGGCTTGTTGGTGCCGATGACAAAGAACGGCTTGCACTTCCCCGGCCCCGGCAGCCCCATCGCAATCACGCAGCAGTACCAGCGGCCGTTCATGGTGCCAACCTGGCGAAAGATATTGGTTCCCAGGATGGTGGCATCCACATCGATGCGGTCCCCCGATACCACCGAAGCCTGAACCATGTAGCGCATCGAGTAGGTTGACCATTGCACCTTTTCTTCCAGCTGGTCGGTTTCCAGGACCAGGCCGTGCAATGCGCGCAGGTGCTGCAAGTCCGATGGATTGGAACACAGCATCCAGGGGTCAACGGGCAATACGGGATAGGGCTTCTGTTTGAAGATTAGCTCGTCATCGGGGAACACGAGGTCGGGCAGCTGGAAAAGCGGCTCTTCTCCATTAAACGCCCAGATGATGCCGTATTTTTCCATTGTCGGATACTTAAATAGAGTCGCCTGACGCGGAGGCTGGGCACCACCGTGGACTTCGACACAGTTGCCCTCTCGATCGAACTTCCAGTGATGGAAGGGGCAGCGCACGCTGTTTTCGATGACGCAGCCCTGGGACAGATCGGTGCCCAGGTGCGGGCAGTAGGCGCTCAGCACCTGGGCGACGCCATCGGCGCCGCGGACCACGATCACGCGGCCGCTTAGAAAGTCTTCGCCGCGGACCTTGCCGGGCTGCACATCGGTGGAAAAGCAAATCGGAAACCAAGACTGGCTAAATAGATTTCCTTCGCCTTCGGATGGAACCGCTTTGCTGAACACGCGCTTGCGAGCGAGTCCCGAAGCCGAAACAAGATTCTTGTTCTCTGAACTGGTCATACGAAGCCTCCGCACACAATTGGGTTCGTACACTACAGCGGATCGTGGCATCGCTGTCAATATCCCCAATAAGGGGGACCGCGTGCTTTATCCTCCGTGGGGGGAAGCGCCGATCGAGCTAAAATGACTGGCAAAACCGATGTGCGGATCTCCATGGATGCGGGGCGTGGGTCTGTGGCTGGTTTGGGCCTGCGCGGTCGCCGCTGGCTTGGGCATCGGCCGGCCGGTCCGGGCCCAGGTCGATGCCCCGCCTGCCCCCGCCACGTCCCCCAACACCACGATCATCGGCGACCGCCGCTATCAGGTCGACGGCGTGACCTTCAAGATCTGGCGCAGCCGCGACGGACTTGGGCAGTGGCTGGGCGAGACGCGCCTGCCGTGGTCCAGTCCGCAGGCGCCCATCGTCCGTGGGCGAGCCGCCTATGTCTGGCTGCCCCATCGCGGCCTGGCCGTCGTCGACATCGGCCTGTCGCGCTTTCCCTATGTGGTCTGGCAGCTATTGCCGAACTACGCCGTCCAGCGCGCTCGGCTGGAAGGCGATCGCCTGCACGTAAAGACGGACCGCGGTGCTTTTGAATACGATCTGACCGACCCGCTTTTCCCCAAGGGGCCGGAACGCTACCCCGCCGCTCCGCGCCGCCTGTACCCCGCCGATGCCGAGCCGATCAGCGACGGCACCTGGCAGGATCTGGGCGGGCTGGCGCCGTCCACCGGGCGGCGAGTCTATCTATACGACGGCGACCCGGTCGTGGGCACGTGGATCCACACGACGGACGAAGGCATCACCCTTTCCGTCCTGGGAAAGCAGCGTGTTCTGGCTCGCGCCGACGTGCGGCACAGCGAGCCCGTCGAGCTTGCGCTTGAGCCGCCGCCGGGGCCCAAGACCGCCGCCGCCGCCAAGCCCAGCTCCCCGACGCCGGGCCGCATCTTGCTGATCACCGGCGCCACGATCATCGCCGTCAGCCAGATCCTGGCCTTCACCGCGATCATCGTGATCGTGGTCGTCCTGCCCGCCTCGGGCTTCAAGGTGCCAACCAGCCCGTACGCGACTGAGCCCCTGCCCACGACCGGCGGCGCCCTGCACCCGCCCATCCTGGCCCCCCAGCAGCTTCCGCTGTCGACGCCGCGCCCGCTGTTGAACCTTCGCTTCTAACGCCCGGGCCCGAGCCGGCCTGGCCAGGCGCTTCGACCGCCCGCGCGCCAGCAGCGGCGAAGGCGCAGTCCGCGACGCGTTTTGCTTGGTGTCTGGGCCTGCTACGGCCTGTAGCTCAACACGAAGCCCGAGCGGCCGCCGATCCACAGCTTGTCGGCGCCAAAGCCAAGGATCTTGTCGAGGCGGGTGTCGACATCGACGACCTGGTTCCACATCGTGCCGAGGCCGGTCAGCACTTCCCCGCCGGAGGTCCCGACGAAGACGCGGGTCGGCGTGGCGAAGACCGACACCTTGCCTGCCGTCGATCCGACGGTCAGCGTGTTCCACTTGGTGCCGTCCCAGCGATACAAGCTGGCTGAATACTCGGCGGCGAAGTAGACGTCGCTGGGGCCGGTGCCGTGAATGCTGACGACGGGGCCGGCACCGCAGGCTGGGATCGCGACGGGGCCAGTCCACGTCGCACCGTTGTAGTAGTAGACCTGGCAGCCGGAATCGCCGCCCACCCAGATGTCGTTGGGGCCGGTGCCCCACACGGACATGCCGGTCTTCGTCAGCGAGATCGTGTAGCGTGCCCCGTCCCATAGCTGGACCGACGAGCTACCCGCCAGCACCACGCGATCCGAGGCCGCGATGTAGATGCCGTAGATCGTCGAGGTGTCGCGCGTCGTCTCCAGCGTGAACTTGCTGCCGTCGTAGCGGAAGACGCGGCCCGAGTCGCTGCCGACCCACATGTCCGTGGGGCTGGTGCCGCCGGCGGCATAGCCGACACCCGGCAACAGCATCGAGGTCCATTTGGTGCCATCGAAGTGCCGGGCGTAGCGGTCCGACGTGAAGACCCAGATGTCGCGCTCGGACGTGCCCCACATCGCGGTGACGTGCGCCGTCCAGCCTTCGCTCTGCTGCTTCCACGACGTGCCATCGAAGCGGTTGATCTCTCCCGCCGCTCCGACTGCGTAGATGTTGTTGGCGGCGCTGCCCCAGAGTCCGTACACGGTGTCGTTGGCCAGCTTTGTCGACGACCACATCGTGCCGTTGTAGGACAGGCCGGTGCCCGCCGTGCCGGCCGCCCAGACATTCGAGGCGTCGACGGCAAACGCTGCGGCCAAGGCGGTGGGGGCGCCAGAGGGCACGGCAGCCGTCCACGATGTGCCGTTCCAGCGCCAGACCTGGTTCGAGTTGGTGACCGCCCAGGCGTTGTTCTTGGACGTGCCGGTGACGGCCGTCGCGGTATAGCTCCCGAACTCGCGACCGCAGGTCCACGATGTACCGCCGTAGTGGCAGGCATATCCGTACGTGCCCACGGCCCACACGTCGTTGGCGGCGCTGCCCCACAGACCATGCAGGTTTTCGCTGATGCCGGTGGGAACGGCGGACCACGAAGCGCCGTCCCACTTCAGCATGGTGCCGCTGGTGCCCGCCGCCCAGACAGCCGATGAGGATCCCCAGATAGCCTGCAGCCGTTCCGATGTGCCAGAGGTCTGCGCGACGAAGCGCGTGCCGTTCCAAAACAAGATCTTGCCGTAGTCGCCCACCACCCACACCTCACTGGCGGAGCGCCCCCACACGGCCTGCAGTTCGTTGGTGATCCCCGTCGGAATCTGCGACCAGGACGTGCCGTTCCAGTGCAGCACGACGCCGTAGTGGCCGACCGCCCAGATGTCGTTTGCGCCGGTGCCCCAGATCCCGCTTAGCGTGCGTGGCTGCGGCAGCGGGTTTTCCCAGCAGAAGTTCGCCGAGGGGCAGGCGCGCGGGCCCAGGGGCGGCGGCGTCCCCATGTCGGGCGTCGTCGCCATATCAGACGGTGGCGGCGTCATATCGGTCGGTGGCGGCGTCATGTCAGGAGCCATCTTCATGTCGCCGGGCGTCGAAAGGTCCGGCGCACCCGCCAGATCGGCACCGTACAGATCGACGGCCGTCATGTCCCGCGGCTCCATCGCCAGGTCCGGCTCGACCATCGCTAGATCCATCGGGTTCGGGCCCGGCAGCGCGCACAGCCCACGCTCGACGACGCAGACCAGGCCCTGTGGACAGGGCACGGTGGCGCTGCAGGTCGCCGTCCCAGGCGGAGGCGTCGCTCCACCCGACGAGCAGCCACTGGCCGACGAAATGGCGAGCAGCGCGATGACAAGCAGTGCCCAGCGACTGCGGGCCTGGCGGCGCGGCCAGTCGGAGCGTGGCTCAAATTGAAGGGACCCAGACGACGAACCAAGGACCATGTCAGCGGCATACTACATGCGTCGTTGAAACAGAAGCGGGTCTTGGGCGAGGCCACGGTCCGCCCCAGCGGTCGTCGCCGCCGACCAACACGTGAAGGCAGTTACACACGGGGTTGCCTCCGCTGCTTCCAGCCCGTGGGATACCGCTCCTCGCTCCGCGCTCCTGGCGCACGGTTGCGCGGCGCAGCCAGAATGCGCGGGTGGGTGGCCGGCGCGTTCTGTGCCGATTGTGCCGCCGCGCGGGCGCTACTCGGTCGGTTTGTTGGCCGGTGTCTTCGACCCGCGTCGCGCGGCCGATTCGACCTGCGCCACCAGATGATCGCGGTCGCGTGCCCACAGCGCGGCCACTTCGTCACTGTGGCCGATGATCGCGTCCGGGGCGCGCTCGTGGATGATCTTCAGCAGTCCGCGCGGCGTGCGCCCTGGGGCTGGCAGATCGACCTTCTGTCCCGACTTCTCGTAGACGCACAGCCAGTGCTCACGCCCCACCGTCACGCCGAGCTTGCGGTGCTCGAGCACTTGCGCATGGGCCCAGACGATGTCGACGAAGCGCACGATCTCCACGCGGTATTCGCCGCCGAAGATGAGATAGGAGGCGGTGACCAGCGTGAGCCCGGTCTCCATGTGGCCGCCCGCTGCCTCGGCTTCCTGGTCGATCTGTTGCAGTACGGTCTGCGGGGGGCCGTAGCGCTCGATTTTCGTCAGGATGGGATGGGTCAGGATGTTGCGATACCGCCTCGCGGCGCGCGCCATCGCCCACAGCACGATCGCCATCGCCGGCAGCAGGATCGAAAGCGCGATGTGGCCTGGGCGGCGAAAGCCCGTGGCGTCTAGGTACACCGGCAAGAGCCGTGGGGGCGCCCCAGGCCCGGTGGTTGCGAGCGCACGCGACAGCTGCTGCTTAAGCTCGCGATCCAGCGTGTGCAGTCCCCCGTGCCAATCGCTGCCGCGCTGACCCAGCGGCGCCTTGACCGCGAGTCGCTGGTCCCCCAGGGGCACAAGCAGGATCTCGCTGTGCGGTGTGCGCTCGTCTAGCTCGTTCGAGCTGGGGTTGCGCCGCTCTTCGACTTCGGCCAAGCCCGTTTCCGACGCGACGCCGCCCTGCAGCGTCACAAAATAGTGCGGCAGCGACTCGGCGTGCTGGATGCTCTGCAGCTCGGTCGCCGTCAGCGGAACGGGGCCCCGTAGATAGTTCGCGAAGTAGCGCCACTTCACGACAAACGGCAGCCCCAGCGCGCACAGCAGCACGCCGCAGACCCAGAGGATGTTGCGCTGGCAGCGTTGGATCTGCCGACCCAGGTAGTGAAGCTGCATCGATCGGTCTGCTCGGTCAAAGCCCGCTGGGTATCGCGGGGCTGCAGCAGGTGGATTGGGAAGGCTCTTAGTGGCCGTGGGCGCGCGGGCCGAGGATGGCTTCGACGCGGGCGAGCATCTGATCGCGCAGCGCTGGGGTCTTGGCTTCCAGGTTCAGGCGCAGGACCGGCTCGGTATTGCTGGGCCGCACGTTGCACCACCAGTCGCTGTAGCGCAGCGTCAGCCCGTCGAGCGCGGCGAATTCGGCATCGGCGAAGGTCTGCTTCAGGCTGGCCATGCAGCGATCTTTGTCGTCGACTGAAAAGTTGATCTCGCCGGTCGCAAAGTAGCGGTTGTAGGGGGCAAGGACCTGCGACACCGGCTGCCCGCGACGGCTGAGCAGCGACAGCACGTGCAGCATGGCCAGCTCGGCATTGTCGGTGAAGTAGGCGTCGCGGAAGTAGAAGTGACCGGATAGCTCGCCGGCGAACACGGCGTCGGTCTTGCGCATGCCCTGCTTGATGAAGCTGTGGCCGACGCGGCTTTCCACGGGCGTGCCGCCGGCCCGCAGGATCTCGTCGCGGACGATCCAGCTGCTGCGCAGGTCGTACAGGATGGTGCTGCCGGGCGATTGGGTCAGAAATTCAGCGGAAAGCAGCGCGGTGATGCGGTCGCTGGGGATGATCTCGCCCGTCTCGTCGACGAACATGACGCGGTCGCCGTCGCCGTCGAAGGCAATGCCTAGATCGGCCTGGTGGGCGCGCACCGCGGCCTGCAGGTCGCGCATGTTGTTCGGGTCCAGCGGGTTCGGCTCGTGGTTGGGGAAGCGCCCGTCGGGCTCGAAGTAAAGCGGCACGATGCGGCAGGGCAGGGGGGCAAGCAGCGACGGCAGAAGCTCGCCCATCATGCCGTTGCCGGTGTCGATGACCAGCGTGAACGGGCGCAGGCTCGATTCCGCACCCCAAAGGCCCGTCCGTTCAAACAACCAGCGCTGGTAGTCGGCGACGATCTGGGGGCGATCGACGGCCGCGGGAGGCTGGCCAGCCGTCGCAGGGGCGGGGCCTAGCGCCAGCCGTTCGATGTCAGCGATGCCGGTGTCGTAGCTGACCGGGCGCGCGCCCTTGCCGCTGATCTTGCAGCCGTTGTAGCGGGCCGGGTTGTGGCTGGCGGTGATCATGATGCCGCCGTCGGCGGAAAAGGCGTTGACCGCCCAGTAGCTCATCGGGGTTGAACAGCGTCCGATGTCGATGACCTCGCAGCCGGCGGCCGAGATGGCGCCGATCATTGCGTCGCGCAGGGTCTCGCCCGATTCGCGCATGTCGCGACCGACCACCAAGCGCTTGGCGGACAGCACGTCGACCGTCGCCCGCGCGATGCGAGCGGCCAGCGTGGCATTGATTTGATCAGGATAGGTGCCGCGGATGTCGTACGCCTTGAAGATGCCAGCCATGGGGATCCGTCGACCGGGTCTGCCGGTCACAAGCTGCGGGGTGGTGTGTGGGAAGCGGGAAGGACTGGAAGGAACGAAGCCGACGGGCTACTTGGCACCCGCGGGAGGCGGCTGCTTGTTCTTCTGATCTTCCTTCATGATGCGCTCTTGGATGCGCTTCTGTTCGACGCTGGGCAGCGCGCGCTTGCCGACCACTTCGTCGATGACGCTCTCGTTGGGGTCGGTGGTGCTGTCGCCCTGCGTGATCGCGTCGACGACGTGCACGTTGGTGCGGCGGACGCGCGGCGGGCTGTTGGTGGCGCGCTCTTTTTCGATCTGCTCCATCGACTGCTTCTGCAGCAAGGCCAAGCAGAAGTTGCCGTAGAAGCTGGTCTGGTCGATTGACCGCATGACGTAGTCGCCTTGGGCCGGCCACTGGTAGTAGTCCAGGGCCATCTCGTCGTCGGTCTGCTTCTTGGTGAAGCTCATCTCGGCCTTGCCGTAGCGGACCTGCATGCCTTCGACGAACTC
>JAYRFD010000747.1:0-8207 GCA_041908565.1 Polyangia bacterium
GTCCTCCGCCTTGCGCTTTGGCCTCCTCGCTGACTTTTTCAACGCGCTGCTAACTGCGGCGAGGCAGACCCGGCGTCACGGGGCTGGATCCCGACTGCAGATCGGGATGGGATCGCGTGCGGAAGCGCTGCAGCCCCTCGCGAATCTCGGGCCCGTCGATCAGCGAGTTGAAGCAGGCCGCCTCGATCGCCATGGCTTCTTCCAGCGCGCGCCCCGTCGACCGCAGCGCCGATTCCTTGTCGCTGTGAATGGCGGGCTGCGGCAGCGTGCAGATGAACTGCGCAAGCTCTAGCGCCCGATTCAGCGACTGGCCCGTCGGCACCACTTCGTTGACCAGGCCGATCCGTTCCGCTTCGCGCGCGTCGATCACGCGACCCGTGATGATCAGATCCATGGCGCGTCCCAGGCCGACGATCAGCGGCAAGCGCACCGTCCCGCCGTCGCCCAGGCCGATGTTCCAGCGACGGCAAGTAACACCAAAGGTGGCGTGTTCTTCGGCGATGCGGATGTCGGCCCAGCAGGCCCATTCCAGACCGCCGGCGTAGGCGACGCCATTTACGGCGGCCAGCACCGGCTTGTACAAGTCCGTCCAGCGCGTCGGACCCAGGATGCCAGGACGCTCGCCGCGGTCGTGGGCGGCTCGTTCCGACGGAGTATTCGGCATCAGGCCTTCAGCAGCCTTTAGATCAGCGCCGGAACAGAACGCCTTGTCGCCGGCTCCGGTCAGGATGGCGACCTTGGCGCTGGGGTCATCGCGAAACATCGACCAGGCTTGCACAAGCTCGCGAGCGGTGGTGGGGCCGATGCAGTTGCGCACCTCCGGCCGGTTGATGCGCACGATGCGGACTTCGCCTTGGGCTAGGTATTCGATCTCGCGAAAGGACATCCGGACTCCGTCTGTTGCGTCGGGAAAACGGCATCGTCGGTTAGGCAAAGTTTGCGTGTCAAGCCAACCCGCACATTGCATATAGTCCCGCCATGTTTGCCGTCCATCCTGCTCGCCTGCTGCTGCTGTCATCGTCCCTGCTTCTGGCCTTGGGCTGCGTCGCGGCCGATCGCGGCGATGGCCAGCTGGACCCCGAAGGCATGGGCATGCAGCGGCCCAATCCCAACCCCAAGCCGCAGGGTCTGGGACGCCTGTCCGGTAAGGTCGTGGCGCCCGAGGGCACCATCCCGATCGCGGGCGCCTTGGTCTATCTGACCAACACGCCGCCCGCCCCGATCCCCGATGGAGTCTACTGCGACAAGTGCGTCCACTTGCCGGATGGCACGCCGCACACCACGACGCAAGTGAACGGTCAGTTTCAGCTGGAAGCCGGCCCAGGCAGCTATCAGCTGGTCGTGCAGAAGGGCGCATTCCGCCGCATTCGACCGCTTACCGTGCGCGAAGGCGACCAGGCGGTGCCACTGGCCCTGACCACCCTGCCGTCGATCACGGACAAGGCAAACGGCGACGACATTCCCAAGATCGCCGTGGTGCTGGGCGGCTGGGATCCCATCGAGGTCGTGCTGGCCAAGATGGGCCTGAAGGCGACGCTAAGCAAAGACGGGACGGGCAAGGTCCAAGTGCTGGCCAAGGACGCGCCGGCCTTCGACATCTATGGCCTGCATCACCCGCTTGAGATGTCGCCGCACCCCAACGCCAATGCGCTTCTGTCCGACGCCAAAGAGATGGGCAAGTACCACATCGTGTTTCTGCCGTGCTCGGGCTCGCCCAACACCGGCGATCCGGGCAGCGGCCCCAAGTGCTCGGGCGTGTACAACTCGGCCGCCAAGACGACGCTGCAGAACTTCGTACAGGCCGGCGGGCGCGTGTACGCATCCGACTGGTACTACGAATACGTGCGGCAAGTGTTCCCCAAGTACATCACGTGGACCGGCGAGGGCACGGGCTGGGGCAGCGCCTGTCAGTCGGGCGGCGGCGAACAAGTGGTGACCAAGGCGGACACCGGGCTGGTCGACTGGCTGGCCGCGCAGTCCAAGAGCCTGCCCAGCGTCAAGGATGCGTGGACCCACATCGCATCTGTGCAGCCGCAGATGGGTCCCGATGCCGATGGCAAGATCGTCAAGATCACGCCGCGCGTCTGGGTCGAAGCTTCCGGTGCGCCAGTGTCGGCCAGCGCCCAGCACGGCTGCGGGCGCATCTTCTACACGACCTACCACACACAGCCGACCAACGCCGTCGGCGATCCCTTGGAGTCGCAGGCACTGGCGCTTCTATATCTGATTCTGGAAGTCAGCGTCTGCATCGACCCCATCGTCATCGGCTAAGCCAGCCCCGGCCAGCGGGACTGTGACCCGACCCCTTCCGCCCATCTCCTTGCGCCGGCTGGTGGGGCGACGATCGTGGCTCGCCTTATGCAAATAAGCTGCAGCGCTGTCCCTAAATCGTTATTATCTAATTTTGATTGGCACTTAATCATCGCCATTCGCAGCCCATCAGGAGGCGCATATGTCCACAGCCAGTCCCGTCGGTTCTGCTCAGTCGATTCCGCAGGCAAGCCCGACGCGCATGCCGGTGGTGTTCTTGCCGCACGGCGGCGGCCCCTGGCCGTTTGTCGACCTGGGCATGTCGCCCAGCGAGCACGCCGAGCTAAGCCACTATCTGCAGTCGCTGCGCGGCCTGCCCAAGACGCAGCCCAAGGCCGTGCTGGTCATCTCGGCCCACTGGGAAGAACCCGTCCCGACGGTGATGACCGCCGAACGACCGCCCATGCTGTTCGACTACTACGGCTTCCCGCCAGAGTCGTACCAGATAAGCTGGCCCGCTCCGGGAGCGCCGTGGCTGGCCGCGCGCGTCCAGGCGCTGTTGGCCAGCGCCGGTCTGCGCACGGGCAGCGATGCAGAGCGCGGCTTTGACCACGGCACCTTCGTCCCGCTGAAGCTGACCTATCCCGATGCCGATGTACCGACGACGCAGCTATCGCTGAAGCGAGGGCTGGACCCGAACGAGCACCTGGCCATCGGACGCGCGCGGGCCCCGCTGCGCGATGAAGGGGTGTTCATCGTCGGCAGCGGCATGAGCTTCCACAACCTGCGCGCCTTCCGCGATCCGCGAGCCATTCCCATCGCAGACGACTTCGACGCGTGGCTGCGAGCCGCCGTGACCGCCCCGCCCGAACAGCGCGATGCGCAGCTTGCGAACTGGACCCAGGGCAAAAGCGCGCGGCAGGCCCACCCTCGCGAAGAACACCTGCTGCCGCTGATGGTCATCGCGGGTGCGGCGGGTCGCGATCGTGGCGTCCTTGCGTACAACGGCAGCGCCTGGGGCGTGCGCTTGTCGGCGTACCACTTCACCGGCCCGACGTAGCGGCCTACTACGGCGTAGGGGCCGTCGGACTTCGCGGTGTCGCGGGCTGAACGGCCGCCGAAGCCCCCTGCTGCGGCGCTGGCTCTGGCTGCGTGCGGGTCGGTTCCCAGCGAGGCGTCGGGCTGGCAGCCGGCGCCGTCGCTGCGGTGCCGATCGATCCCGCAGCCGCTGGGGGCGCTGCGGTCGGCGGAGTCGGGCTGCCGGTCGCAGGCGGCGCAGGCGGCGCAGGCGTAACAGGCGGCGCAGGTGTCACATCCGTCCGGTTCGCGGCGGACTTGCTGCCGTTTGCCTTGCCGTTGCTGCTCGGCGGCTCGCGCTTGATGAAGTACGAACCCGTGGCGCTGTCCAGCTCGCGATAGCGCGTCAGCTCGACGGCGTAGGTCATCTTGCCCCAGTCCAGCCAGCGCTTGAAGTTGCCGGCGTCCTGCACGATGTACTCGTAGGCGCCGTTCATCCGCGCGCGCGTCCGCACGACCAGCGATTTTTCGTCGGTGGGCAAAGCCAAGATGCTCTTCTTGAAGCCGGTCGTGTATGGGAAGTAACGCTCGGCATTCGACAGGTACAGGGTGCGCACGATGCCGCCGGCCTTCTGCGCCGCGCTGGCGATCCCGCTCATCGCGCCGCCGATGCTCAGGTCGCCGCGCACGGTGACGACGCGGCCCGTCCGGAAAAGCTCGACCAGATAGCGGTACTGGTTGATGTCGTTTAGGAACCAACGAATGCCCAGCGGCTTGTAGGCAGACTCGACGCGGCGCAGCCGACGCGGCACCGCGAAGTGCGCCATCCGATACGCCGCCAGCATGCCCTTTCGCGTCGGAGCGTCGACCTTCAGCGCCTCGATCAGCTCTTCCACCCGTCGCACATTGCGGTCTTCCCACAGATCCAGGAAGTCGTGCGGCGTCGGAGAGTTCAAAAAGATCACGCCGTATACGCGGTGCAGATCGACGACCACTTGGTCGAAGTCCATCAGCACCAGCAGATCCGGTCGCGCCCAGCCCGCCATCACATAGTTCTGGTCGGTGCCGACGCCGATGTAGATGCCACCTCGCCCTTCCAGTGACGATCGCCAGACGAAGTGGTTGTCTTCGTTGGACACGATGTAGTGCGTGTCACGCACCAGCGCCGGCGGACGCGGATCGCTGACCAGCTGACTGAAGGCGTCGCTATAGGCCTGCGGCAGAGGTCCGGGCAGCGTCGTCGCGGGGGGCGTCGCTTGCTCGGCATGCAGCGGGCTGGCCAGCGCACAAAGACCCAAGACTAGCGCCGGTGCCCAAGCGGTCAGCCACTTGCCCATCGATTGCAGAAAAGCCACGGATTGTTCCCGGAGGATTATTGGAAGATTTCGCGAATCGGCTTACCGGCCAAGCGGGTCTGCGGCTGCAGCCCCAGTGCCGCCAGTGCAGTCGCTGCCGTGTCCATGGTCGAGATCGGCCCCTGGATCGAATACCCCCGCCGCACGCCCGGCCCCATGGCAATCCACGGGATGTTGCGATCCGACAGCAGCGCGCCCGAGTGATTGTGGTTGTGCCCGCCGTGGTCAGCCGACACGATCACCAGGGTATCGTTCAGGATTCCGGCTCGTTCGATGGCTTGATAGATCGTCCCCAGACAGGCATCGGCGTCGCGCGCCGCGCGCTTCTGGTCTTCCGACATCCAGCCGGCCGAGTGACCTTTTTCGTCGGGGTCCGAGAAGTGCACAAAGGTCAGCGCCGGCTTTTCGCGTTCGATGTAGCGCGCCGCTTCTTCGCTGACCTTCTTGCAGTAGTACCCCGGGCGCTGAAAGACATCGACGGTGCCCGGCGGCAGGATGTGCCGCAGCTTGAACTTGCCGACGAAGGCCGCCGTCTTTAGGCCATTGTCCTCGGCCGCTTTGAAGATCGTCGGAACCTGGATGTAGCCCTTCTGCGGACGCCAGTTGTTCCAGGTCAGGCCGTGCAGGTTGACGTCCACGCCCGACAGCATCGATGCGTGCGATGGCAGCGTCGACGCGGTGCGAATCGTGCGCGCTCGCCAGGTGAAGGCGCCGTTTTTGGCCAGAAGCTGATGCCACTGCATGCGCTGCTGCTGCGTGATCAGTTCCGGCCGCATGCCATCTTCGCTGATGATCACGACGTGGCGTGCATTGGTCGACGGATCCAGCGGCACATTGCTGGTCGCAATGTAGCTGCTGCCGTGTCCAAAGCTGGCTTCTGGGGCCAGCGCAAACGGTTCAGCCTGGGCGACCCGTGGCTGCGTTGGCAAGTCAGCAGGCAGACCGGGCAACCCCGCCGCGGCGCCGAAAAAAAGAGCAGATGCTGCAATCAATCGATAAGAGGCATACCTAGCGCGCACCCGATCAGCGTATCGCGTCGCCGGGTGCAAGACAACAACAGTCTTCCCGCGCGAACGGCGACCGAATCAGCGACGAAAGCGGCACCGCCCACAGCATCGCTTGACTGACACGCTGGCTGCTCAAAATGCCCGCGGTCTGCGCTGGCCCTTTGCCGCGGCCAGTCGCTTTGGCGTAGGCTGCGGGGCGGACTTTCCATGACACGCTGGTATCACTCGCTGCGCATTCCCTCGACGCTTGCCCTGCTGGGCCTGTTGCTGTTCGGCCCTCGGCAGGCTGCCGGCAGCGAGCCGCTGACCGTCCTCGATCTTTCGACGACGCCTGACGCCACCGCGGGATCCGCCATGACCACCTGGCTGAACAGCCAGAAGGGTCGCATCGAAGTGCGGTTCGGCGGACCCGCGTACTTCTTCCTGCAAGATGGCAGCTTGCACTTGGTCGCCCGCCCCGGCCCGGCGTCTTCGTCGATCCTGCTGTGGCGTCTGCTCAAGCGCGAGGACAAGGTCATCGTCCGCCTGACCCCCGATTCCTTCCGCGTATCGCCGCGCGCGCTGCGCCACGTCGAAGTCACCATGGCCCCCGTTCGCTTGCCCGGCAAAGGCGCCGACGTCACCGATTCCGATCGCAACGACGCCTGCTTCTATCTGCTGGTCGCATTCGACGGACCGCGGCACCTGTACCAAGGCCAGCGCGTGCCGGACACCATCGCCTATGTCTGGGCCGACGGCGCCTGGAAGACCGGGGCCGAGGTTGGACGTGAGCGCAAATACGGCGACTTCATGCGGCACATCGCCCTTGGGCGCGGTCCCGACCGTCTGGGTCAGCTTCGCACCATCGTCCGCGACGTCGAAGCCGACTTCCGCCTGGCCTATCCTGAGCGCGCCGAAAAAGGCATCCCCGACGTCATCGAAGTGGCCGTTATGATCGACAGCAACACCGTCAAAAGCGAAGCCGAATCCATGCTCCGCTCGGTGCGCTTTCTGCCATAGCGCGCTGCCACCACGGCTGCCTGCCCCAAGCGCCACTCCGCCTCTGAGCATCGCCGCACTGAACCCGTCGGAAAATCTACTGGCGACGGTTAAACCGACAATACAACCATCCACAATTTTTGAATATTAGACAGCAGCACGAAAAATACTGCGGATTCAAGACACTATGAAGCGATAAAGCTTCCGATATCTCCAATCAAGAAACGCTGCCCTCGCCGTGCCATCCATGAAAGGATGGCCAGTAAGAGGGCAGGCAGGAAAGCAACCATAGCAGCGCATTGAAAAAGTCAGCGAGGAGGCCCAAGCGCAATTCGAAGCGAAGTTTGGACTCGCCTCTGGGCTACTTGGGCATCGCCTTTTGCACGCCCTTGATGAACTCGTTCAGCATGCCGCCGCCGATGCCGCCGACCATGCAGCCGGCCGCCGACACGCAGGACTTGGCTTCCTGGATGCAAGCGATGGTGCGATCGACGGCTTCGCTGCCGGCGCTGCTGCGTAGCTCGTTTAGGTCCTTTTCGCAGGATTCGATCTTGGCCTGCTGTTCCGCCCCTTCTTCGCAGATATGAGCCAAGTGACTGCAGGCGCGGTGCTCCTTGCTCAACAGCTTGCAGCCCGACAGGCTGCCGAGCCCCATGCCCAGACCCAGGCTCAACACCAACAACGAAACGGTGCTTCGCGTGCTCATCCCCGTGCTCCTTGCCGACCGCCGTATTGTCGCAGACAAGCCACGCGCGGTTGCGGCCTTTGCGTTTGTCACGGAAATGTCGCGTAAATTTTGCTGACAGGTCCGTCGCTGCGCGTTCCGCTTCGGTGGATTGCCGGTAGCTCGCTTGACCCCCTATGATGGACAGGGCCTCACACTGTGTGAGGCCCTTTTTCTTAGGCAGCAAGGAGCATCCATCATGATGACGTGGCGACGCCTTGGAAGCATTGGCTTGGTCGCTGTGGCAGTGGGGCTGGGTTGCAACGGAACGTCGTTGAGTCAGACCGATCCCAACTGTCCCGATCCCAACAACTGCACCAACCCCAACCAGATGGCGGAATTCACCCGCCTGACTGTCGACCCCAGTCAGGTGACGCTGACGTCCACCGATGGATCGAAGCCCACGCAGCAGTTCTCGGTTTCCGGTGTGCGCGCCGACGGCAGTATCGCCACCAACCTGCCTTCGACCTTCACCATGCCGCCCAACGGCATCGGCACCATCGACGGCAACAGCGGCGTGTTCACGGCAACCGGCGAAGTCGGCGGCACCGTTTCGATCACGGCCACCGTGGTCAGCAATGGCTTCCCGGTGACGACCACCTTTGACGTCACGGTGAACATCGAAAAGACCTTCATGGTGCCGGGGACGCCGGGCGATGCGGCGTCTCACTTCACGGGCACACCGACGCAGGATCTGGCTCGCGCAGCGAGCATCGCGTATCCGCTGAACAACGTCGTGATGCCGCAGAACGTCTATCCCGCCGACATTCAGTGGTCAGGCGGCGTGATGAACGACATCTATCGCGTTCAGATCACCAAGCCCAACTTCAAGATGACCGCCTACGTCCTGCACAGCGGAGCGGCGTTCAAGTACGA
>JAYRFD010000748.1:0-2027 GCA_041908565.1 Polyangia bacterium
CGCCGCTGCGGCGGGTGCCGCCACAGGCTTTGCCGCCGCCGGAGCGGTCGCCGGAGCCGCCGCTGGAGCCGCCGCCGCGGGCTTTGCCGCTGCTGGAGCCGCCGCCGGCTTGGCTGCGGGCGCTGCGGCCGCTGGAGCCGCCGCCGGTTTTTCAGCGCTGGGCGCTGCCGCTGGCTTTGCCGCTGCTGGAGCCGCCGCCGGAGCCGCCGCTGCGGGCTTGGCGGCCGCTTTCGCCGCTTGCGCTCCACCGCCGGCACCAGCCTTGCCCAGCTGAACGCCGTAGTGCGTTCGTAGTGCTTCTCGCATGGCTGTGGGCGACGCGACCGCGCGCTGCACTTGCCGCTGTGTATAGGCTGCGACCTCGTCCGCTGCGCGATCGTCCGTCGGATCGACCATGGCCAGCGTCAGGTTGCCCGTGCTGTCGAGATCCGTCGGGATCACTCTCAGCTCGGCAGCCATGTGCGGCGGTACCGTCGACAGAACGTCGCGCGGTACACGCGCCAGCGCAGCGGCCGACACGCGGGCGATGCTCAGGTTCTTCTGGAACGCCGAGACGAGATGTTCCTCGTCCAGCAGCCCCAGTCGCACGATGGCTTCACTGATCGTTCCCCCATCGCGCTGCTTTAGAGCCTGAGCAGCCTGTAGGCCCTGCTTGGTTAGTACCCCAGTACGAAGAAAGATATCAGCAGCTTTCTCTGGCACAGTATGTCACTTTCCACGCTGACAAATTTCTGTCAAGAACCGAACAATTGTGACTCGGAAAGCTCCCCCCTTTGCGGCCTGCGCGCGGTGGAGAGCTGGAGGCTTGACGCGTTCGGCCCGCGCTGCCTCGACTTGCTAGAAAACGATCAGCGCCGTCACGCCGGCCCCCGCCAGCGCCAAGAAAATCCCGATCAAGATCAAGTAAAGAAGTGGCAGGTTTGCCATGCGATCCAAAAACCCCATCGCCGCCGGGCTGGTGCCGGGCGGGCCGGCTGGATTTTGGGCGATCGCTCCGGCCGGCGGCGGTGAAAACGCCTGCTGCCCAGATGGCGTCGGCACAGGTGTTGGGTGCTTGGGCGCCAGACCCTGGCCTGTGTTTGGACGCGCGGCGGGTGCCGGCGTGGGCGTCGGCGTTGGGTGCTGTGGCTTCCCGTCGCCAAACAGGTTGGGCTGCTTGCCGGCCAGCATGTCGGCGATGACCTGGTTGCGGTCGATGATGGGCAGCGCCATCGACACCGGCAGGTTGGCCAGCGGAGCGTTTTCCTGGTTGATGCCGCGAACCGGCGGTGGAGCCGGCGAAGCGGCCTTGCCCGTCGCCTGACTCTTGTCGCCCAAGTCGGTGGGGCCGTCGTCGATCTCTTCCAGCTCTTCTTCGACCAGCGCCGCGTAGTTTTCCGCCAGCTGACTGGCTTGGCTCTGTTCCTGGTCTGGCTGGTTGAAGGCGCCGCTTTCGATGCGTCGGATCAGCTCTTCCTGTTCTTTGATCTGATCCGCGAAGTTGTTTTCCAGGAAGCGCGCCAGGTCCGTCGATTTGCCGCGGATCTGGCTCTTGCGCATGGCGTGTTCCAGCGCTTCCTGCATGGCTTCCGCGGTCGCGAAGCGGTCTTCCTTTTTGCGCGCCAGCGCCTTGAGGATGACGGCCGAAACCTGCGGCGTAACCGCCGGCGACACCGACGAGGGATCCGGGATATCCCCCTTGATGATCGCCTCGTACGTCTCGAACGCGTTGGGTCGCTTGAACAGGCGGCGCGACGTGCAGAGCTCGAACAGGATGATGCCCAGCGCGAAGATGTCGGTGCGGCGATCGATGCCTTCGCCCGTGCACTGCTCGGGGCTCATGTACGCGAACTTGCCCTTGACCGTGCCGGCCTTGGTCTGCGTCGCGCGGCCTTCCGCTTTGGCAATGCCGAAGTCCAGGACCTTGACGAAGCCTTCATAGGTCAAGATCAGGTTCTGCGGCGACACATCGCGGTGGATGATGCCCATGTTGCTGCCGTCGGGCAGCGTCGTTTCGTGCGCGCTGTGCAGGCCCGCGCAGGCCGGCG
>JAYRFD010000749.1:0-2625 GCA_041908565.1 Polyangia bacterium
AACGCGATCTTTCAGCATGCTGGCGTCTCTGAAACCCTGCTGGAAAAGGACTGCCTGACCGCTGTCCTCGATCGATCGTCGGCGCCCCGCCTGCGCATCGCGGTTCTGTTCGACTTCGGTGCGGTGGTCTTCATCGGCATTGAAACGGCGCAGCGCGACAAGTTCATTAAAGAGATCCTCGACCGCGTCGGCCCCGAACCGCACGCGCCGCTGACCGAGGAGTACCTGATCGAAGTCGGCTCTGGCGGGGCTGGCCACGTCAAGTTCGACCGCGTCATGATGCACGAACCGACCTTGCCAGCGCTGAAGCTGGTCAGCTTGCTGTTGGCCCAGTCGGTGGCCATGGACTACTACAACGAAGACGTGCAAGAGATCCAGCGCCGCAGCGACGACATCACATTCAGCATGCGCACGGCCGGCAGGCTGCCCGGACGGGTCGGCGATCTGATCCGCTTCATTGGCACCTGCATGGAAACCAAGAACGACGTCATCGCCACACTGGCCTTGTTCGACAAGCCCGATTCCACCTGGGACGATGCCGAGCTGGATCGCCTGTACAACGCGCTGCGCACCGAGCTTGAGATCGACGATCGCTTCCGCGCCTTGGAATCCAAGCTGCGCATGATCCAAGAAAACTTGGTGTTGCTGGTCGACCTGTCGCAGCACCGCAGCACCTGGCGGCTTGAGATGACCGTCGTCGTGCTGATTATGTTCGAGGTCCTTATCAGCCTTTGGCAGCTGGCAAACGGCCGTGCACACCCCTGATCCCATCCCACAGCTTGATCGTGCACGCATGATCGTCGACGTGATCATTCCGGCCTTGAACGAAGAAGCCACCGTGGGTCACGTGGTGCGCGCCTTGCGTGAACAGGAACGGAAATCGGGGCGCGCGCTGCGCCAGATCATCGTCGTCGACAACGGATCGACCGACAGCACTGCGGTGGTTGCGAAAGCGGCCGGTGCCGTCGTGATCAGCGAAGCGCAGCGCGGCTACGGTGCGGCATGTCTGCGCGGGCTTGGTTTCCTTGCGAAGCAAGAGTCCGCGCCGGACTGTGTCGTCTTCTTGGATGCGGATGGATCCGACGATGTCGCAGACCTCGACAGACTGCTGGATGCCGTCGCGCAGGGGGCCGACTTGGTCATTGGCTCGCGGACCTTGGGCAGTGTCGAACCTGGTTCACTGCAGCCCGCGCAGAGAGCCGGCAACGCCGTCGCAACCGGCCTGATCCGCGTCGTGTACGGCCAGCGATACACCGACTTGGGACCGTTTCGCGTCATTCGCTATCCCGCCCTGCGCGCCTTGGGCATGAACGACACCGGATACGGCTGGACCGTCGAGATGCAGGTCAAAGCAGTGCGCCGCGGCCTGCGCATCACCGAAGTTCCGGTGCACTACCACCGACGCAAAGGTGGAGAGTCCAAGATCTCGGCCAGCATGAAGGGCTCGGTCCAGGCCGGCGCCAAGATCCTGTACACGATCCTTCGCCACTCGACGCAGCGCTAGATCAGAAGCCGCAGACCGACAGCACGGTCACGTAGCGCGCAGCTGCAATCGCTGCATTCATCGCGCGCCGATCTGCATCGAGCGAAGCAGGTTCAGGCAGCGCGTGACAATGCCAAGCACGCTGCTTCGCTTCGCTGCGGCCGCCGGATGCGTAGCTGCGATCGCGCGTGTTCGACGCGCTGTACTTCCCAGGGAATTCCGATCTCACGAAACAAGCGCTCCGCCGCGTGTAGATGCGCGTCGGCCTGCCGCCACTCCGCAAGACCCGTCGCTGGCCCCAGCAGTGCCTTCGACACATAGAAGTGCGCGAGCGCGTTGACGTACGGCTGCCCATGCTCTTCCGATCGGACAAGCGCGCGCAACAGCCCTTCGCGCGCATCGCGGTGTTGCCCGTTGCGCAAGGCCAAGCGCGCTTCGTAAAAGCAGCTCTGCGCACCGGCCAGCGGGAACCTGCGCCCCAGTCGACGCAGTCGCCCCAGCGCCCAGTTCAGCGTTGCGGCATGCCGATCGAAGTGAGGCAGCTCCAAGCACACTTCGATGACGCAGCCCAGCCCATGACGCAGATCGACCATTTCCCACTTCGATCGTCGGAGGGTCGCGGCCGTGGCCGACGCGCGCTGCTCTGCCAGAATCAGCTGACCTTGCATCAAGGCCGAGCGAGCCAGCAGTCCCTGAGCAACAGACTCCGGCACGGGGCCCATCTCGACCAGCAAGCTGGCCAGCCATCGCTGCAGCGTCTGTTCACAGCGCGCAAAGTCACCGCGCCGCAGCCACACCACGCCTTGTCCAAGCAGACCCAGCGCCACGAAGTGTGGATTCTGCGTTCGCATCGCCAGGCTCTTAATCTCCGTCGATACGACCAAGGTCTGCGCCGTGCGTTCGCGCGCGCTCAGCGCAAGCTGCAGTGGCAGCAGACAGCGAAGAAGCGCCAGATCGTCCTCGATCCTGCGGGCCTGCGGGCCTGTGCCACCGCGCGTTCTGCGGCATCGGTTGCTTGCTGCAAGCGCCCCGCATTCAAGTTGACCATGGCGGTCACTCTCAGAAGATCGATGGCCAGCGGGCTGCTGGGTCGGCAGCGCTGAACAACGGCATCCAGAAAGCGCAGCGCAACATCGCGCAGG
>JAYRFD010000750.1:0-3671 GCA_041908565.1 Polyangia bacterium
AAAAAGAGCTGCGCCTGGATGTGCGCATCGACACCTCGCTGCAGGCGCGCTTTGTGCCGGAGGGCGGCGGATCCATCGAGCTTCGCGACGACAGCGGCCAGAGCCAGCTTTCGTACAGCGACCTGTATGCCCGCGATGCGCGCGGTCGTGATCTGCCGACGCGCATGGAATACGACCTGGCCAGCCGCAGCGTGCGTCTGTTCGTCGAGACCCAGGACGCGCAGTACCCGATCCTGGTCGACCCGCTGTGGACGCATCAGGCCAAGCTGTTCGCGCCCGACGGCAGCGACAACGACTACTTCGGATCGTCGGTGGCGATCTCGGGCGATACCGCGCTGATTGGGGCGATCTCGGCGCGGGTTGGCACCGTCGGCAAGGCGTATGTCTTTGTGCGCAGTGGCACGACGTGGACGCAGCAGGCCAAGCTGCTGCCGTCGGATTCACCCGTCGATGCGTTTTATGGAACGGCGGTGGCGCTGTCTGGCGATGTCGCGGTGGTGACCGCAAACCGGGCTTCTCCGTCGGGAAAGCGCTTCTCGGGCCAGGCGTATGTCTTTATTCGCAGCGGCACGACGTGGATCCAGCAGATGATCTTGGCGCCGGCGTCCCTGACGGACTACTGCGGCTTTGGTACATCGGCCTCGATGTCGGGCAACACCTTGGTGATCGGCGCGCCGTGGACCAAGGTCGGGGGCATCGATTCGGCCGGCATGGTCTATGTGTTCAATCGCAGCGGCGGCACCTGGAACCTGGAGGCGTCGCTGATCGCGTCCGAGCGCGCCACGCTGGACCACTTTGGTCGTGCGGTTGCGGTGTCGGGCGATACCTTGCTGGTCGCCGCGCCCGGGGCAGATACGCCCGCTGCCAGCAACGTTGGCAAGACCTATGTCTTCGTTCGCAGCGGTGGGGCTTGGGTGCAGCAGGCCGTGCTTTTGGCCAGCGATCGCTCGGTCGATGACTACATGGGAACGTCGGTGGCCTTGTCGGGCGACACGGCGGTCATCGGTGGCTATGCCGCGCGGGTCAGCGGGCTGCAGTGGTCGGGCAAAGCCTATGTCTTTGCGCGCAGCGGGGGCATCTGGACGCAGCAGGCGCTGTTGCTGCCGCCGCGCAGCGTGGCCGAAGGCTTCTTCGGATCGGCCGTGGCCGTGTCGGGTGACACCGTCGTGGTCGGCGAATACAACGCCTCGCCAGGAGGCTGGACCCACGCCGGACAGGCCCATGTGTTTGAACGCAGCGGAGCGCCGGCAAGCTGGCGGCATTCGCAGACTGTCGGCGCTTTCGACGCATCGGTGGTTGCTCACTTCGGCAACGCCGTCGCCATGTCCGGCAGCACCATCCTATTGGGGGCCGAGTGGGCCACCGTCGGTAGCGTCACCGCGGCGGGCAGCGCCTATGTCTTTGCCGCCAAGCCCCTGGTTGGGAATGGCACCGCTTGTTCCGACTCGCGCGAGTGCCTGAGCGGCTTCTGCACCGACGGTGTCTGCTGCGACAGCGCCTGCGGCGGCGGCTGGGACCTGGACTGCCAGGCCTGCAGCGCAGCGAAAAAGGGCGGTGGGGTCGACGGTGTCTGCGGGGCCGCGGCCAAGGCCACAACCTGTCGTCCCATCTTTGGCGCCTGCGACGTGGCCGAGACCTGCGACGGCACCAGCACCGCCTGTCCTGCCGACGAGAAGATCGCGGCCGGCACCCTGTGTCGGGCTGCCGTCGGTCCCTGCGATGTGGCCGAGACCTGCAACGGCATGGACTGGGGCTGTCCTGCCGATGGCAAGCGCGCGGCTGGCTCGGTCTGTCGGGCGGCGGCTGGGACCTGCGATGCCATCGAGGTCTGCGATGGCGCAAGCGGCGACTGCCCGGTTGACTCTGTGCTGGCGACCGGCACGGTCTGTCGCGCGGCGACGGGGCCCTGCGACGTGTCCGAGGTATGCACGGGCAGCAGCGCGACGTGCCCCAGTGATGCTCGCGCCAAGGCCGGTACCGTGTGCCGCGCCGCCAGCGGACCCTGCGATGCGCCCGAGGTCTGCAGCGGCACCGCCAAGTCCTGCCCCAAAGACAGCCTGCGCAGTGCTGGCACGGTGTGTCGCGCCGCCGCTGGCCCCTGTGACGTCGCCGAGTCGTGCAGTGGCACCAGCGCGGCCTGTCCCAGCGATGCCCTCAAGCGCATCACCGAGGTCTGTCGCCCGGCGGCCGGCGCCTGCGATTCGGCCGAGTTCTGCTCGGGTACATCGGCCGCTTGCCCCATCGACAAGTTCAAGCCGATGATCGCCGTTTGCCGGGGGACCAGTGGGGCCTGTGACGTCGCGGAATACTGCACGGGCGACGGTCCGATCTGCCCGCCCGACGACGTTCAGCCGGCTGGCACGCTGTGTCGCGACCAGGCCAGTGACTGCGACGCGGCCGAGGTGTGCAGTGGCACTCGCGCCAGCTGTCCGCCCGACCTAAGCCTGCCCGACGGCACCACCTGCCGAGGCGGCACCTGCAAAGCCGGCATGTGCATCTAGTCCCGCTGGATCGACCGGCTCACGTTCAGATCCGCCCGACGCTGCGATTGGGCGGGCCGGCGACGCAGGCGTGATGCTGGACGGTCGCTGGTCGACAGTCGCTGGTCGATTCGATGCGTCGCCGACGGAACACCGCGTCGACTTAGAGAGCCTTGCCGCCCAGCGTTGTGCACCTGCATCGCTGGCGGCGGGCTCTCTGCGGTCGACGGATTTCCGAAAAGGACCAGCGGGCCGCTGCATTCAGCCGCTCGGATCCCGCCGTTTTCAAAGACGGGTTCAGGTCTGGCAGCGACGGGGGAAACGGGCGAGAACGGTCAGGATCGAGGGCAGGAGGCGGGAAGGATCGAGGGCAGGGGGCAGCGGCTAGCCGATGATCGACAGGCAGTCGAACAGGACTTCCACCTTGGCCTTGCTGTCCTTCTGCACGTCGGCGCAGGTCTCGGGGCACATGTGGATGCGATCGCCGCTGATGTAGAACGAATTGGGTCCGCAGGCGCCCAAGTTCGGCACCTGCTTGAACGACGTCGGCGCGCCCATGCCCATCGGCGTGTAGTCGACGCTGACGGAGTCGAGATCGACCTTCTGTCCCGGTGGTGGCATCGGCAGCGGGAAGTCGCAAGCGACCTTGGTGCCGGCGATGACGCCCATCGCCACTTGGTTGAACACCGCATCGAAGCTGGCGTACTGGCAGATCGGGAAGCGCAGGCCCTTGGTCGTGATCGACAGATTTTGGTAGTCCGCGCCGGCGCCGAAGACCTCGCTGCCGGTGCACATCGTCGTCTGAACCGGATCGGTGGGCAGCCAGGCCTTGGTCGCGGGCGAGTTCTGCTTCAGGCCGATGATGCTGTGCCAGACGTAGTTGCGGTCGGTGGCGTCGCCGAACTGCTTGCCGGGCAGCGCGAACAGCGCCTTTTCAAAGTCCGGGGCCCGCATGTCCGAGTTGTCGTCCGTGACCTCGATAAAGACCTTGAATGCGTCGCTGCGCACCCACTGCGACCAGCCCATGGGGGCCAGGTTGAAGTCGTCTTTGACCGAGCCACCGAAGCCGTTGAGCAGGCGGCGGAACGAGTCGCTGCTCTCGATCTGGATGCTGTAGTGATAGAACTTGCCGGGGTTGATGCCGGGCTGGGTCGGCGGGGTGGCGCAGGAAGCGACGGTCGACAGCGGCTT
>JAYRFD010000751.1:0-2746 GCA_041908565.1 Polyangia bacterium
GCGAACCATGGAGGACTTCCCATGCGCTCACTGAGTTCGATTTGGGGCCGGGGACTGCTGGGTGCCGTTGCGATGCCGCTTCTGAGCGCCGTCGCTCTGCTGGCTGGATCGGGCTGTATGGAGGAGGGCGGGCGGTCCCGCTTCTTCACCTATTGTGACCCCTCGGGTTGCTATCAGTGCGACGAGCGCGGCTGCAACCTGATGCCGGGGCGGGCTCCGGGCGCTGCCTGCAAGAGCTCCAGTGAGTGCGCTCCGGGCTGCTACTGCGCGACGGACAGCAAGTGCGCTGAGGCGGGCTTCTGCGATCGCCCGACCGACTGCGCCAAGGGCTATGTCTGCAACACCGCGCGTCACTCGTGCGAGCCCGATACCGGTGGCATGGTGCCGACGCCCAAGGCCTGCAAGGTCTCGGCGGACTGCGGCCCCGGCAGCGAGTGCGCCAACGCCGCCTGCCGTCCGATTCCGCTGCCCAAGAACGCCTGTGTGTTCAACCGCGAGTGTGGTGATGGCGCGGTCTGCACCGACGGCCTGTGTCAGCGCGCCTGCGTCGACGACACCACCTGCGGTACGGGTCGCGTCTGCCAGCAGAGCCGCTGCGTGCCCAAGCTGGAAGACAAGACCTCGTGCGTGGCCAACGCTAGCTGTGGCGCCGGTCAGACCTGCATCGACGGCGCTTGCCATGCCGGCTGCGTCAAGGACAGCGAGTGCCAGGGCATCAACAAGAACGACTACTGCGCCGCGGGTGTCTGCCGCGCCGATGAGCGCCGCATTGCTGAGTGCAAGATCAACACGGACTGCGGCACCGATCGCGAGTGTGTGAACGCCCAGTGCCGCGCCTCGTGCTTCGCCAACAGCGACTGCGCCACCTGCACCGATGGCACCGTCTGCCAGGGCGGCTACTGCATGACCTCGGGCGAAGCCAATCCGCAGTGCAAGCTGCCGGCTGACTGCAGCGCTGGCAAGCAGCACTGCACCAACGGCGCCTGCGCTCAGTAAGCGCGTCGCTTCCCTCCCCGCCCTCGCGTTCTCCTTCGATTTCCCAACCGCCAGCCCCCGTGCGTCCTAGTTGCGCACCGGGGCGTTCGCACCCATACTGAGCGCCTCTGCCGGGGCGCCGCCCGACGTGTCGTTGGGTGACCCGGCGCTCATTGTGACCTGCGCACATGATCCCCAGCGACGACTATGATCAGCTAGGCCTTTGGCTGCGATCCGGCTACGGCCTGGCCATGGCGGGGGTCCTTGGTGCCACCTGGGGTAGCTTCGCCAACGTCTGCATCCACCGCATCCCGCGCGGCGAGTCGCTGGTGTACCCGCCCTCGTCCTGTCCGCAGTGCCAGGCCCGCATCGCTTGGTACGACAACCTGCCGGGGCTTAGCTGGCTTTTCCTGCGCGGCCGCTGTCGCGCCTGTCAGGCGGCGATCTCGGTGCAGTACCCGCTGGTCGAGCTTCTGGTCGCGCTGCTTGCGGTCGCGGTCTATGCCCGCTTCGTGGTGTGGGACGGCGGAGCGCTGGGCATCGTGCTGTCGCGCTTCGTCACCTACTTCTTCTTCGTCCTGACCTTGCTGGTGCTGTCGGCCATCGACTGTAAGACCCAGCTTCTCCCTGATCGCATCACCTATCCGGCGATTCCGGTCTTCTTCCTTTTGGGCCGGATCTGCGGCCACACCACGCTGGCTGACGCGGCCATCGGCGCAGTCGCTGGCTATGGCGTGATCTGGGGCATCGCCACCGGCTATCGCGTGCTGAAAGGGCGCGAGGGCCTGGGCCTGGGCGACGCCAAGCTGCTGAGCCTGATCGGGGGCCTTCTGGGCTGGCACGCGCTGCCGTGGACGCTGTTTCTGGGCTCGGTCAGCGGCCTGTTTCTGGCCGTGCCGATCTTACTGTGGCGAAGGCGCGGCGGGGCCGATGGCACGCTTCTGCACAGCGAGGTGCCGTTTGGGCCTTTCCTGTCCTTGGCGGCCACTGTCTACGTCTTCTTCTTCGTCGGTCGTGACCCGCTTTCGTGGCTGGCGTTCAAGCTGTCGTCGTGGGTTTGATGCGCCACCTGGACTATACTTTCCCTCTATGCAGCGACGCGCTCGCTGCCCCTCTTTGTTATCGACGGGACACACCCGATGGAACGCAACCCGCAAGACCCCACGCGTCGGACCGATCCGGCCTTTGTCGATCCGGCAGAGGCGGTACAAGGTGGCCATGACGCAGGCGAGCCGGACGGGCCAGCCCTGGCCCCGGAGTCTTCAAAAATGAGGCAACCGCTACGCATATTCTTGGTTGGCTTCGCGGCGCTGATCGCGCTGGGCCTGACCATCAGTCGACGGGGGCCGGCCATGCTGGTGGGCCTTGGCCGCACGACTGGAGCCGCCACCAGCGACCGCAAGTCGCACGAGCTATCGACGACGCTGGACACGTTTAACAAGACGCTGGTCCGCGTGCACGACGCCTATGTCGATCCGACGCGCATCGACCCCAAGGGCATGCTAATCGCGGCGCTGGAGTCCGTTCAGAAGCACGTCGCCGAGGTCATGGTCGAGCCGCAGCCCGACAAGAACCGCGTCCTGGTGCGCGTCGACACCGCCGCCCGCGAGTTCAACATCGACAACGTCGATGCCGCTTGGTCGCTGGCGCCCAAGATGGCCGAGATCTTCCAGTTCATCACGCAGAACCTGCTGCCGGGCACCGACTCGCAGGCCATTCGCGACATCGAGTACGCGGCCACCAACGGCATGCTGTCGACCTTGGATCCGCA
>JAYRFD010000752.1:0-2308 GCA_041908565.1 Polyangia bacterium
CTGCGTTGCTGCGATCCGAAGTGGGCGATCCGATGCCAACGACGTCAGAGACGCTTCCGCATGAGCGTTCGCGGCTGCAGGCGGCCATGCGGGCCGGCAGTGCCGCCGCTGCCATCAAGTGCCGCGACCTGGGTCGACGCGGCTGCCCACGCAGCGACGAACTCAGCGAATTTCTGAAGCGCCTGGCGCCGGGACTGTAGACCACCGATCTTGAAGCCGACGCGGCCGCTGCCACGACAAAGTGCTGGCATGTACCGGGGTTTTGTCACATGACAAAGCCTTCATGAAGGAACGTCACCCCCTGGATGTGCTGATCCAATACAACCGACGCTGGTCAGCAGATCGTCAGCGACAGGATCCAAGCTTCTTCAAGCGCCTGACCGAACAGCAAGCGCCGGAGTATCTGTGGATCGGCTGCTCAGACAGTCGCGTGCCGGCAAATGAAATCGTCGGACTCGATCCCGGCGAGCTATTCGTGCATCGCAACGTGGCGAACGTGGTCGTGCACACCGACCTGAACTGCCTGTCGGTGCTGCAGTACGCCGTCGATGTTCTGAAGGTGCGCCACGTGATCGTCTGCGGTCACTACGGCTGCGGCGGAGTCCAAGCAGCGCTGATGAACCAAAAGCTTGGACTGATCAATAACTGGCTGCGCCACGTGCAGGATGTGCTGCAGAAATACCCGAGCAACCTAGTGGACGAACCCGACCTGCAGCGCAAAGTCGATCGTCTGTGCGAACTGAACGTGGTCGAGCAGGTGGTGAACGTGGCGCAGACCACGGTGATCGAATCGGCCTGGCAGCGAGGCCAGCCGGTGACGGTCCACGGCTGGGTCTATGGCCTGAAGGACGGACTGATTCGCGATCTGAACGCCGACGTATCGGCCACCGAACAAATCGAAGAATCGCGCGCCCGTGCGCTCGATCGAAGATAGGGGCCAGGATTCAAATCGCTACGCGCGCCCAGCCGTTCTCGACAAGAGACGCGCTGTGAACGAAGAGAGCCGAGCGACAAGCGACGCACCGCAAACGGCGAGAGACGAACGGAGAGAGTCGAACGGGGAGCGACGAGCGACGAGCGATGAGAGATATGCGGCCAGCGATGAGAGATATGCGGCGAGGGACGAGCTGAGCATTCTCTGCGCGTCCTGCCGATCGACACCCAAGGGCTGGGCGATCTGTGCATCGAAGTTCGATCGGCGATGCGCTGGGTTCCCTGCTTTACAGCCCGCCAGTGCGGGGCGGTGGAGCGCCTTGGCCTTGGGGCGCTGGGGCCACTGCACCGGGAGCCGGAGGCGGAACATAGACCGGTCGCGGCGGCGGCGCAGCCACGGTTCCGGGAGCCGGCGGCTGGACATACACCGGTCGCGGCGGCGGCGCAGGCTGAACCACAACGGGCGGCGGTGCAGGCTGAACGACGACGGGCGGCGGCGGCGCACCAACCGGTACCGGCTGCCCTGCACCGTACGCAGGGTATGGGTAGCCACGACGCATCGCGCGCTGATCTTCACGAAGCTCGCGGCGGTCTTCGCGAAGCTCTTGTCGCGATCGCCGCACTTCCTGCTGCGCAAGATGAATGAAGCGCTGCATCGCGCGCCGCGCATCCAGCAGCACGGGCTGGCTGGGGCCCCACTGATACGTCGCTGCCACGGCCCGTTCCAGATGATCCAGAGCGGCCGTCTCTTCCATTAGCTCGCGTCGTTCGCGCATGGCATCGCGGCGATCGTCGCGTGCATCGCGCGCATCTTTCCAGTTGCGGTCGCGACGCGCTTCCCAGCCTGATCGCTGGGCTTCGTTCTGCGCCTGCCAGGTCTCTCGCTGCTGCTCGGCCACTTCGGCCCGCCCCTGCTGGACGAAGCTGCGCAGCGCGCCGCTGACGCCCATAGCGTCCTGTCGCTGCCAGGCCGCATCAAAGGCCGAAAGCGTGTTGCGGAAGTTCTGCAGATCCCGAATGTCGTCGGCAAGCTGATGGGCACTGCGCGCCACGTCAGCCCGCGAAGCATCGCGTTCCATCCGGCGCATCGGCTGCGCATCCGCAGATCCCATCGACAACAACGAAGCACCAAGGGCCAGGCCCAACCATCGTGCACGGCGTGAGGACATGAGCGACTCCCTCCAGTTCTCCAGCGATTCTGTATCAAAGACGGCCCAGAGTTGCGGGCATTCGAACAAGCCCCGCGAACCGCTCGACCGACCCGGAACAGCTTGAGCATCGTCCTGTCGCGCTCGCGTGCGGCCCGCACCGCTTGCCGGTCGTCGACATCGCGCTTGCGTCCTCGGCATCTGCGGTCGGCATGGCCTGGTCGGTC
>JAYRFD010000753.1:0-1722 GCA_041908565.1 Polyangia bacterium
CCCAGGATGCCGCCGCGCCCCAGGTCACTGCGCAGTCGGCTGCTTAGGCCCAGGACATCGACGTGATTCTGCTGGCGCAGGCTGCGATCGACGGCCACCACTTGGCGCACGGATAGCTCGGACTGGCGCTGGAAGGACACGGTGGCGTGGACTTCGACGGGGCGCCCAGCGGCTTCGAAGTCGCCGTCGTACCGCAGGTAGCCCAGGTCGCGCCCGACTTCGGGCAGGGAATACACGTCGCCGCCCTGGCTGCGTTCGCTGCGGATGGCGTCGTACTGGCGCAGGCCCTGGTACACGCCGGTCAGCGTCCCCCGCCCGGTGTCGACGCCCAGTCCCAGGTACAGCCCGCCGTCGCTGTAGCCGGTGTACGGCTGCGGCGCGCTGGCCGTGCTGGATCCACCCAAGACCTCGCGAAAACGGCGTGCGCTGAAGGCGGCCTCCAGCGCGAAGCGGTTCCAGCGGCCGGCCCCGGTGACGCTGCCCTGCACGCCTTGGTCGGGGCTGGAATAGATGCCGCGCGCACCGGCGGTGAGTTCGACGGGGCTGTCAGCAATCGCCGTTGGTCGCAGGGTGCGCAGGACGATGGCGCCGCCCAGTCCGCCGTCGGCATAGGTGGCCAAGCCCGGGCCGCGGACCACTTCGATGCCGCGGACGGTGTATGGGTCGACCAGGTTCAGGTTGGTCAGTCCACCGGGCAGCGTGCTGGTGGTGGTGGTTGTCAGGCGCACGTCATCGACGTACAGCGCGACACGCCCTTCGCCCAGGCCACGCAGGCTGGCGTTGGCGACGCTGTAACTGGGCTGCTGGACGAACAGCGTGTCTTTGTCGCGCAGCATGTCGCCGACGGATCGATGCGGTGTCACGCGAAGCTCGTCGCTGAGGTCAATTCCCTCAGCCGCTGCGGCGCTGCGGGCGCTTTCGAAGACGCTGTGACGCCCCAGCGTGACGCTGCGCACCGTGTCTTGCTGGATGCGCGGCTTGGTGGACTCGGCCGGATCCTCGGCGCGGCTGTCGGTTGGCCATGCCAGGCCTATACCTCACAAGCCCACCAGCGAAGCCAGCCGCCGCGCGCCTTGCGTCCGTCGCCCGCCCCGCATCCGCAATGCGGAGGTCTGTTCACGCGTCCGTTTCGCTGTCACCAATGTTGCCCTGGTCCTTGGATCCTTCGCCCTTAGATCACACGGCCCGCTGCGAGCCGTTCCATCTGTCGCGCCAAGGCCAAGTCTCGGTCGGTGATGCCGGCGCTGTCGTGCGTGGTCAGTGACACGGTGACGCGGTCGTAGACATTGGACCACTCTGGATGGTGGTTCATCGCTTCGGCGCGCAGGGCGACGCTGGCCATAAAGCCAAACGCTTCGACGAAGCTTGGGAAGCGGTACTCGCGATAGAGCTTGCCGTCACGCACCGACCACGACCGCAGAGCCGGATCGGCCAGGGCTGCTTGCACCGCTTCAACTGCCAGACAGGGTGGGCTTGCTGATGCAGACATCGGTCCCCAAGCTTGCTGAAGTTTCGACCTTTATGGCCCGGATGCACGGGCCATAGCAAGTGCGATCTCGCACCGTCACAAACCGGGGGCCGTGGCGACTGACTTTGCGGGCGGTCGATCGCCGCTGCGCGACCGATGCACGACCGCCGCTTGACCGACGACTTTGCTGGGCACGACCGATTTGGGTCGCGAAGACTAGACCGGGCCGGATTGCGATTGGGGTAGGACCTGCG
>JAYRFD010000754.1:0-1849 GCA_041908565.1 Polyangia bacterium
GCACACAACTCTGCCTGCGCAGCCATCAGCGCCCGCCGATGAAGCGGCGCTGACCACGCTGATCGCGGCTCGGGTTCGCAGCGCGTACGATCGCCGCCTGCGCCTGGGCCTGCCCAATGTGGACACCACGGCCTTTCGCCTGATCAACTCGGAAGGCGATGGCCTGCCGGGCCTGATCGTCGATGTCTATGGCGACACGGCCGCCGTGCAGTTCAGCGCCCTGGGCATGAAGCGAAGGCAAGACGCAGTCGTCGCAGCGCTGTGTCACCTGGCCGATGCACCGGCCAGCGATCCGACGGGACTTGCCGGTCGCCCGACGCGCGCACCGCTGTGCCTGGCAGCCATTGCCGAAGTCGGAGCCGGTAGCTTTTCGCAGGTCGAAGGATTTGCATCGCAGACTCGCATCCTGTGGGGTGCCCCCGACCGCCTGCGCGGCATCGCGTGTCGCGAAAACGGCCTGGACCTGCGCGTCGATCTGGAACAGTCGCAGAAGACCGGTCTGTTCCTGGATCAGCGTCGCAATCGCGCCCGCCTGGCCGAGCTTTGTCGCGGCGCGCGAGTGCTGGATGTCTACTGCCACGTCGGTGGCTTCGCGCTAAACGCGCTGGCCCATGGCGCCGTGTCCGCGACCTGCGTCGACGCATCGGCGCGCGCCCTGGCTCGCGCGCAAGAGCACGCCGAGCTGAACAAGCTAAGCGGCCTGTCCGTCGTCGAGTCCGACGCCTTCCGCTTCTTGGAAGTCCAGACCCCGCATCAGTTCGACGTGGTGGTGCTGGATCCGCCGAAGTTTGCGCGCAGTCAGCGCGACCTGCCCGCGGCGCTAAAAGGCTATCAGCGTCTGAACGCGCTGGGCCTAAATGCCGTGCGCCCAGGCGGCCTGCTGGTCAGCTGTTCCTGTTCGCAGCTTGTCGACGAACAGAGCTTCGAGCGCATGCTGGCCGCGGCCGCTCACGACGCCGGTCGACGCGTCACCGTGCTTGAGATCAGCTCGCAAGGCGCCGATCATCCCCTGCCCCCCGCTTTTCCCGAGGGGCGTTACCTGAAGTTCTATCTGCTGTCCGTCGACTAAATCGCGCCCATGCTGGCGGCCATTGTCTCGCTTGCGGCCCTGCTGGTTGCCATCGCAATCAGCGTGTTTTCGCAGCTGAATGTGGGCCTATTGGGCCTGGGGCTGGCCTACCTTTTGGGGGCGCTGCTGCTGGGCATCTCGCCCAAAGAAATCAGCGCGACGTTTCCCAATTCCCTGCTTCTGACGCTGCTGGGCCTGACCTTCCTGTTTGGCCACGCCCGCGTCAACGGCACGCTGGATCGCTTGGCCGGCTGGGCGGTGCAGCTGACCGGCGGACGCATCGGCCTGATGCCCATCAGCTTCTTCGGCCTGGCCGTCATCCTGGGCACCTTGGGAGCCGGCAACATCGGAGCCGTCGCCCTTCTGGCGCCGATCGCCATGGAAGTCGCCGCCGAGCTTTCCATTCCCCCGTTTCTGATGGCGCTGATGGTCGCCTGCGGCGGCAATGCCACCGCCTTTTCGCCGATTGCCCCGACGGGAGTCATCGCTGCCAGCTTCATGCAGCGCATCGGCCTTTCCGGCTATGCCTGGCATTCGTACTTCCAGTGCCTGCTGGCGCACGTCGTCATGGGCTTCGCTGGATACCTGCTGTTTGGTGGCTTCCGCCTGCTGCGCGATCCACCCACCGACGATCAGAAGCAGCGCTTGCACGATCTTTTGCACACGCGCCGCCAGCCCATGGTGTTTCGCCATGGCGCGACGCTGGCCGTTCTATTGGGCATGCTGCTGCTCGTTGTTCGCTTTCGCTTGGACGTCGGGCCGGTGGCGCTGGGGGCCGCC
>JAYRFD010000755.1:0-2498 GCA_041908565.1 Polyangia bacterium
ACCCTGGCGGCGCGCTTCACCGGCCTGACCTGGCGAGAATCATCCGCCATCGGCGTGCTGATGAACACGCGCGGCCTGATGGAGCTGGTCGTGCTGAACATCGGCCTGGATCTGGGAGTCATCTCGCCGACGCTGTTCACCATGATGGTGCTGATGGCGCTGATGACGACGTTCATCACCTCGCCGATCTTGCAGGCCATCTATCCCCAAGAACAAAAGACGCGCGAGCTAGCCGGGTTCAGCTTGGAACAGCCGCCACCGACGGAACATCCGATGGTTACGAAGTCGGCGACATCCCCCGATGTCGTGCTGCCAGCGCCCGATCCGGCGGTCGATCTGCGCCCCGGCTTTGTCGTGCTGATGTGCGTCGCCTTCGAGCGCTCGGGACCAGCCATGGTCTCGCTGGCCAGCGCGCTTTTGGGTCCGCTGTCCAGCGCCACCACGCCACGCGGTCGCCTGTATGCGCTGCGCCTGATTCCACCGTCCGATCGCCTGTCGTTTTACGTCGAGCCCAGCCAACCCCAGCCCGAACAGGTGCTGGCCCCGCTTTTGGCCCGCGCGACCGAGCTTGGCGCGCCGGTGCGGCCGCTGGCCTTTGTGTCTCCGCAGCCGGGTCGCGACATCTGCAACGTGGCAGAAGTCAAAGGCGCCAACCTGATTCTTTTGGGCTGGCACAAGCCGGTTCTGTCGGGCAACGTCCTGGGCGGCACCGTACGCGAAGTGCTCAGCAACGCGCCGATGGATGTCGGCGTGCTGATCGATCGAGGTCTGGGCCGCCTGCAGCGCGTGCTGGTGCTGTATCACGGCACGCCCGACGATCTGGTCGCCGTGCGCATGGCCCAGCGCATGGCGACTGCGCGCACCACGTCTGCGTCGGCGCCGCTTTCGGTGACGCTGTTTACCGTCGTCCCCAGCGAAGACACCGTCGAGCTGGAACAGCAGGCCCTGCAAAGCCGCTTTGCTTCGCTGTTCGAAACGACGGCAACACCGACCGATGCGGCGTCCGTTGAAAGTGCGTCGCCCGCGTCATCGGCGCTTCGGGTCAAGGCCATCGCGCACCCAGAGCCCGCCGCGGCCGCGCTGGCCGAAGCCCAGCAAGGCTATGACCTGCTCTTGGTCGGCATCGGGCCCGACTGGGGTCTGGAACAGCGGACCATCGGCGTCGCTTCAGAGCCGCTGCTGCAGCACTGCCCCACGTCGATCCTGATCCTGCGCGCCGGCCCGCCCCCACCTGCCTGATCTCACGACGCGCTGGAGGCCGCATCGGCACGTTCCCACCACGGCGGATGAAAGAAGTGTAACGCCGACGCACAAGCAGCCGATCCGGCGCATCCGTATCGTCGGCATATGCGCAGCCTGCTTGGCCTGACCCTTCTGCTCTTTCTTGTGGTGTCCTCGCCCCTGCGAGCGCAAACAGCGATCCCCAGCGAGTCCGTAACCGCGCAGCAGAGCATCGCCTGGTTGCTGCTGAACTCCACCGTTCGCTATCACGATCGACTCAGCCTGTATGTCGAAGCGCAGCCTCGTTTTTTCGAATTCAACTCGATGCAGCAGCTGCTGTTGCGCGCGGCACTGAACGTCCATCTGCACCCCGACTTGCTGATCAGCGCTGGCTACGGCTTCGTTCAGACCTGGCCGTATGGCGCCTTTCCCAGCAGTGCTGCATTTCCCGAGCATCGTCTGTGGGAACAAGCGCAGCTCAACAGCCAAGTCAGCCGCGTGCGCTTTCAGAATCGCGCCCGCTTAGAGCAGCGCTTCCTGGGCCAGCTAAGCAAGGACAGCGACGGCGATTACTTCGTCGATGGCAATCAAGAGACCAACCGTTTCCGTCACCTGTTCCGCATCACCGTGCCGCTGAATCGCGCATGGATGACGGCGAAAACCGTGTTCATCAGCCTGTACGACGAGATCTTCCTGAACTTTGGCAGCCCGCCGGTGAAGGCCAACCGCTTCGACCAAAACCGCACCACCGCGTCGCTGGGCTATCACTTCACCGACGACTTCAACCTGCAGGTCGGCTACATCTACCAGCTCATCGAAAGGACCTGCACGGCACGGCACCGCACCGCGAATACGCCCGACTAGGCCAGGTCGATCAGCCCCTGGCATAGCTCGGTCAGCGTCGGCGAAAGCGATGCTTCCACGCGCAGAGCCGCCAGATCATCGGCGCGCGTCGGCCCCAAGTTGACGATCGCGATTGGCAGACCGCGCTCGGCCGCTCCGCGCGCAAAGCGAAAGCCGGAATAGACCGCCAGCGAGCTTCCCAAGATCAGTAGCGCGCTGGCTCCGTCAAACATCCGCCACGCGGCATCAACCACCGGGCGTGCGACGTTTTCACCGAAGAACACGACATCGGGCTTCAGCACGCCGCCGCAGTCCGAACACGCCGGCACCGAAAAATCGGAAAGCCGTGCAGCATCCACATCCAGGTCAGCGTCTCCGTCGGGGGCGGCATGGGCAGATCGGTGGCCCCAGCTTGGATTTTGCGACACCAGCGT
>JAYRFD010000756.1:0-5494 GCA_041908565.1 Polyangia bacterium
TGACGTAGCGAAGGCAGGACGGCGATCGGCGACAGCGGCGTTACGGCGTCACGACCGACGGGGCAGGGACGGGGACGGGGGCTGGTAGATCGCGATCCAAGGACTCGACCTGGGTCGATCGAATGGGCGCTTGGTCGGCGGTCTGGAAGGGCAGCGTCGGCCACCAGCGCTCGACGGCGGGCGGCTGCGATGGCTCGAAGCTCTGGCCGGGGCGCGGGGCGACGACGGTGACGCCGGCTGGGGCCGCGGCCTGCAGCGCGCGCTCGATCGGCTCGGTCCAGCCGTGGAAGGCCAGGGCAAAGGCGCCCCAGTGGACCGGCAAAAAGACGCGGCCACGCACCAGACGATGCGCCAGCACGGCCTGTTCGGGGCCGATGTGCCAGTCGGGCCAGGCCGATCCGTACTGACCCACTTCGATCATCGTCAGATCGAAGGGACCCAGTCGGGTGCCGATGTCGCGCATGGCTGGAAACAGGCCGGTGTCGCCCGAGTAATAGACGCGATGCTGCGGTCCCAGCAGGGCATAGCCAGCCCACAGCTTGGCGTCGTCGTCGATCAGCATGCGACCCGAAGCATGACGGGCCGGCGTGGCGACGATGCGCAGGGCGCCGACGGCGGTGGCTTGCCACCAGTCAAGCTCGACGATCCGCGACTCGGGAACGCCCCAGAAGGCCAGGTGTGCACCGACGCCCAGCGGCACGATGAAGACCGCGGTGGTTCGCATCAGCGCCTGGATGCTGCGCTGATCCAAGTGGTCGTAGTGATCGTGCGAGACGACCACCGCATCAATCGTCGGCAGCTCAGAAAGCGCGATCGGCGAAGGATACCAGCGACGGGGGCCCAGGAAGCGAACTGGCGATGCGCGATCGCTAAAGATGGGATCGGTCAGCACGCGCATGCCGTCGATCTCGACCAGCGTCGTGGAATGTCCAAGCCAGGTCACGCGCAGGCCCGATTGGGGGGGCTGCTTTAGCTGCTGCGCGGCCTGTGCCTGCGTCGGGATGGGGGCCTTGGGATCGGCGTAGGGGCTGCGATGGAAGGATCCGGTGAAGGCCCCCAGCCAGTCGTTCTTCAGAGGCTGCGGGTTGACGAAGCGCCCACCTTGCCACTGCGCCGACTGTCGCATGCGATCGCGACGCGCACCGACGGTCAGCTGACCAAAGCCTTCGCAGCCGGCGATGGCCAGCACGACGGCCACCAACACCAGGATCGCCGGCACGACGCGCAGCGATAGCCGCATAGTCCGTCGCCACAGCGGTTTCTGGGGGGCTGCCGGTGGCTGGGGCTGCATGGTCTACTCTGCAGGCTCGACGAGACGCGGGGGGCTTGTCAAGCCATGGGGGGCCGCAGCGGGGCGATGGTCCGCGGCGGGCTACTGCGCGCGCGACAGCGCGAAGAAGTCGCCGGCGTTCGACAGCAGATAGACGTCGCGGCCCTTGGCCATCGGGGCGGCCGTCGCGCCCTGACCGGGAGCAAAGAACTGCAGTAGCTCTCCGCTTTCGGCGTCGACGATGTGCAGACCGCTGATGGCGGCGCTGACCAGTAGATACGGGCCCCACAGCGTCGGCTGCGATAGCTCGCCCTGGCCCTGCATGACCTGCTGCCACAGCTTGCGGCCTTTGCCGTCCAGACAGAACAGGCCCTGAGTCGCCGACGACACGTAGATGCGTCCATGCTCTGTGTCGACGGTCAGGGGGCCGGCGGCTTCGATTTCGTAGCGCCAGCGCAGGCTGCCGTCTTTGACGTCTAGGCCGAAAAGACCGCTGGCGTAACAGCTAACCACCACGGTGTCGCCGATTAGGCCGGGACTGCCGTCGGCGTCGATGAAGCGCGTGGCCTCGCCGGCCAGCGGGCGGTTCCACAGGACCTCGCCGGTCTCGGCGTTTAGGCACGACAGGTAGCCGTCGGGAAAGCCAACAAAGACGCGATCTTTGACGACCAGCGGAGCCGACTGGCCGCGTACGGAAAAGGTATCGGTCGCTTCGCGATCGTACTGCCAGCGCCAGGCGCCGGTGCGGACATCCAGGGCATAGATGCGCCCCTCGTTCGATGTGACGTACAGCAGGCCACCGGCCAGGACGGGCTGGTTCTGCACCGGACCGCGCGCGCGGTACGTCCAGCGCGTCTGGCCACTTTCCGCCAAAAGGGCAGTCACTTGGCCTGAGTCGTCTCCGACGATCAGCAGCGGCTCGGGGCCGGCCAGGCCCGCCTTCAGAAACAGCGGTCGCGAAGACACCGATGAATCAAACGCGTGCTGCCAGCGCGTCTCGCCAGTCCGCTGGCTCAGCGCAAACAGGGTCTTTTTCGACGTGCCGATAAAGACGGTCGCACCGTCGTCGCTGACCTCGGCCGTGGCGAACTCTTGCGGCTTGTACGAAAAGAAGCCGAGCCGCGACGCGAAGACCTTGCTCCAGCGCATGCGCAGGATGTCGCGAGCGACGGCAAACTCACTTCGCACGACCGGCACCGGGGCGCGTGGGCTGCGGGCCCCCACGCACGCGGTCGACAGCGGCAAAAGGGCGCCCAAGCCCAACAGCCGACCCCAGCGTCGGAAAGACGACCCTGTGCGGTCCCTGTGCTGGCGGCCTGCTGGGCCTCGTCGGGCTTCGTCGGTTGCGCCCACGTGCGCCGAAGGTTGCTGCGACATCACGCTTGTCTACGGCTCCAGGGCGGCCAGGCGGTTCTGGATCTCTTCGCGGATCGCGCTCTGCGAGCCGGCCTTGGCCAGCAGCTCTTTGTACATATCGACGGCCTTCTGCTTGTTGCCCTGCTTGATGTACACACGGGCTTGGTGCAGACGGGCGCGGTCGCGAGCGAACGGCTCGTTGGCTTGGCGATCGAAGGCTGCGAAGGCGGCAGCAAAGTCCGACCGCGCTTCGGCGCACAGGCCCAGGCCTTCGTTGGCCGCCGACAGCAGCGATGCATCGGCGGGCTTGGAATCGACGAACTGGCGATAGATGGCTTCGGCCTCGGCGTACTTGCCTTGGTCGAACAGCAGGCCGGCCTTCAGCAGCAGACCGCGCTTGGCGGCGTCGCTGCTGCTGTACTGCCCGGACAGCGCATCGACGGCCTTGAACACCGCTTCGCTGCGATCCTTGGCGGTCTTGTAGCGCGGCGGGTCGGCTTCTGGATCTTCCTTTTCACCGTCACGCAAAAGATCCGCTTCGGCGGTGCGGATGGCCTTGCCCAGAAGCTCGGTGGCTTTTTCGCGCCGCGCTTCCATCCACTGTCCAAAGCCCCAGGCCGCGGTAAACGCCACCAGCCCGCCAATGGTGATCAGCAGCGCGCGGCTGAAATAGGCCATCACCTTTTCGGCGAAGCGCTGCCACATATCGGCGAAGCGCTCGGGCACATCGGCCAGCGCGTCTACGGTGCTCTGCGTCGGGCGGACCGGCTTGCGGCTGACCGCGCGCTCTGGTTCGTCATCGACTCGGTTCGGGGTGGAGTCGGAGGTCTGCTTGCTCACAACGGGCTCCTTGCGTCGTCTTTCGTGCGCCCGAGCCAGGCCTCAATCACCGTCTGGTCTTGAGAGGCGAACTGCTCATCGGACAAAAAGACCTGCGCCACGCTAACAAAGAGGCTTTCCGCAGTCAAAAACAAAAGCCGCTATTTGCCGACGCAGAAGCGGGCAAAGAGGGCGTCCAGAACGCCTTCAGAGACCTCTTCTCCGGATAGCTCGCCCAGGCGGGCGGCGGCAACACGCAGCTCACCAGCGACCAGGACAGCAGCGGCTTCCGACGGCGGGGCCAGGGCGGCTAACGCTTGCCGCAGCGCCGTCGCGGCCTGCGATAGCAACGCAGCTTGGCGGGCGCTGGTGACCAGCACTTCATCGTCGCTGGCCAGGCGCGGCGCCAGCATGTCGCAGACGGCTCGACGCAGCTCATCCAGTCCCCAGCCACACAGGGCCGAACAGCAGACCACCGGCAGATGGGTCGGCGGAGTCTGGCAGCCGCTGCGATCGATCTTGTTCCACAGAACCAAGCGGGGCCGATCCTCCGGCAGCGCCGCAAGAAGCAGCTGATCTTCGGCGGTGATTCCCACCGATCCGTCGACGACAAACAGCAGCAGATCGGCGTTTTCGCAGCGCTGCCGGGCCAGGCGCAGGCCCTGCAGTTCCAGTGGAGTCGCGGCGTCGTGCTGCCCAGCCGTATCGATTAGCGTGACGGGCAAATGCACGCGCTGCGCGTTCGGCCCTCCGTTGACCATGGGCCAGTCGCTGCGCACCTCGACGAAGTCGCGGGTGGTGCCGGGCTGGGCATCGACGATGACCCGCTCGCTGCCGCACAGCGCGTTGATCAGGCTCGACTTGCCGACGTTGGGACGACCGACGACGGCGATTTCGATGCCGTTGGCCGCGGCTTTGCCGCCTTGCGAAAAGCCATCGGCCAAGCGCTGAATCTGATTCAGCAGGGTGTGCAGGGCTCGCTGGCAGCGCTCGGCGATGGCGTCGTCCCCATCTGGCTCGGCGTCAGGAAAGTCGAGCATGCCTTCAAACTCGGCCAGCACATCGATGACGCGACGGCGAAGCTCGGCGACGGTCTGGCCCAGCTCTCCGGCCAGCTGACGCTGCGCATGTCGCAGCGCTTGGTCAGACTGCGCATCGATCAGCGTGGCAATGGCCTCGGCCCGCGTCAGATCGATCTTGCCGGCCAGGAACGCACGGCGCGTGAACTCGCCAGGACCGGCGGGCTGCGCACCGGCGGCCAGACAGGCATCCAGCAGGCGGCGCAGGTTCCGGGCACCGCCGTGGCCGTGCAGTTCCAGAACGTCTTCGCCGGTGTACGACTGCGGGCTGCGCATCAGGCAGAACAGCACCTGATCGACGGCGTCGCGGCGATCGCGGGGACGAGCCGTGTCCATCGGAAGATCCGGGGCAGCCGGCGCCTCGAGCGCCGGTGCATCGGTCGGCGCAAAGACGTGACCCAGGTACAGGCGGTGGCTGATCAGATCGCTTGGAATGGGGTGGCAGATGCGGCGAGCGATGGACTCGGCCCGTGGACCGCTGACGCGAACGATGCCGACCCCGCCGCCGCTGCCGCTGCTGATGGCGGCGATGGTCGGGCGCACGGGGCTCATCCCTTGGAGTTCTCTGTGGCCTTGGACTTGTCGGTGGCCTTGGCCTTGCGGCGCGGTGGGCTGCCAGCGTCGGGGGCGTTCGGCGCGGGAGCATCCACCACGGCGGCCGCCACGACCGGCTTCTTCGGCGGCAGGATGCGCTTGGTGATGACCTGCTGCGCCATGCCCAGCACCGTGTTGGTCAGGATGTACACCGTCAGGCCGGCCGGCACGAAGATGGTAAAGACGGTGAACATCAGCGGCATCATCGTCACCATCGTGCGCTGTTCAGGCGTGGCGGGCATCGGGCTTAGGTACTTGCTTTGCACGAAGATCAGCACGCCGGTCACCAGCGGCAGCACGAAGTAGGGATCGGCAGCCGTCAGGTCGCTGATCCAAAACAGGCGGACGTGGTACAGCTCGACGGCGTTGCCCAGCA
>JAYRFD010000757.1:0-2093 GCA_041908565.1 Polyangia bacterium
CGCGTCGCGCTGTCGCCGGCCGCCAGGTAATAGGTCAGCGCGGTCTCTAGGCGACCGGCTTGCTGAAAGTGATAGGCCAAAGCGGCCTGGAACGCGTTGCGCGCTTCCCCGCGATAGGTGGCTTCCAAGGCTTCGGCAATCTGCAGGTGCAGACGCCCAAGCTCTGCCGCAGCCAGCGGACGCAGGACGGCGGCGCGCAGCTTGTCATGGGCAAAGCGCCAATCGCTGCCCTGGCTTTCCAGCACGGCGGCATTGGCGCACTGGATCAGAAAGGCGCGCCAGGCGACCGCCGGCGAAGCGGCTTCCAGTACCGCCAGATCCAGCGCACGACCCATGACTGCAGCAAGCTGCAGGGCGGGAAGGAAGTGAACGGGCACCTGCTCCAAGCGGTGCTCCAGAATGCGCTCCATCCCCAGCGTAAAGACGGTCTCGGGTAGCTCGCCTTGGCCAATGCGGCTCAGCGCTCCGACGTTTTCGGCTAGCGCGCGGATGATCTCGATCAGAAAGAAGACATTGCCTTCGGTCTGCCGCAGCAAATAGTCAATCAGGCTGGGCGAAGGCTGGCTGGCTTCGCCCAGGATGGAAGTGCTCAGGCGCTGAACTTCTTCTTTGGTCAGGCGGTTCAGCGGCAGCACTTGCAGGCCCGGCAGGCGGTTGGGCAGCGTCAGCGATTCGTCGCTGCGATAGCTGCCAAGCAGCAGCACGGGCAGCTTGGGAAGGTGCGGCGTCAGCTTGGCCAGAAGCGCCACGCTTTCGGCGCGACCCCAGTGCAGGTCTTCCATCAGCAGCAGCACGGGCTTGCTCTGCCGCGAAAGGACCGCAAGCAAGGCCTTCACCAAGCGATCCAAGGTGCCTTCGGGGCTGGTCGGCGGTGCATCGGCAATCGGACGCCCGACTAGCTGCGGCACATCGGGAATCAGGGTCTTAAAGACGGCCGCTTCGTCATCGGTCAGATCGGTACGAAAGCACAGCGCGCGCAGGACCGGCAGCCACTCTTGATAGTACGTACCGCCGTCCTGGATGCTCTGCCCTTCGGCGACCCAGGCCCCGCGAACCAGCGCCTCGGTCCGTAGCTCCGAGATCAGGCGCGACTTGCCAACGCCGCTCTCACCGGCCAGCAGGAAGCCGGTGCCCCGGCGCGCGATCGCGCCTTGCATGGCCTGCGACAGCGTCGACAGTTCTTGTTCTCGGCCGACCAGGGTGGTGGCGCGCAGGAAGCTCTCGCGCGTGGCCTGTGTCTCGACCTGAAGGCCGATGCCCAGCGCCTGCGCCATATCCTGAATCACGGTGTTGACGTCGCGATATCGACGCAGGGGATCCGGATCCAGCAAGCGCAAAAGAATCGGACGCAGCGCGTCGGGCACCCGATCCGACAGCACCACTTCCGATGCGCAGGGCGGCGGTCCACCATCAAGCTGCGCGTCCAGTAGCGCATCCAGATCGATCTCGCCGTCGTCCGCTTTTGCTCTGCCGTTCGCCGGGGCTTCGCCGTCCACGGCGCCGGGGCGACGCAGCTCTGGTCGGCTGCCGGTGAGCAGTTCATGAAACAGCACGCCGACGGCGTAGCAGTCTGATGCGGGGCTGGCCGCCTGCCCTCGCTGCAGCTCCGGCGCCATATAGTCAATGGTGCCGCCCAGATCTCCGTCGGAAAGCCCCTGGATCGAGATGCCAAAGTCGAGCAGCTTTACTTCGTTGTCAACGACCAGAACATTGCTGGGCTTGATGTCGCGGTGAATGATTCCTCGACGGTGGACGTAGGCCAACGCGCGCAGCAGCTGACCGATGCGCTGGGCCCGTTCGTGCAAGGAAAGAGCGTCGACGTGTTCGGTAAACGACGACGCCCGCTGCAGAAGCTCCATGGTGAAGTAGGGGCCCTGCGATTCATCGAAGCCGTAGTTCTGAACGCGAATGACATTGGGGTGATGCAGCGACGCCAGCACTTGGTATTCGTGGGTCAGCGTCAGGCGAAGCTGACGGCCCAGGCTGTCGTCGCGAGACAGGCCGGAAAGCAGATGCCCGGGCAACAGCTTCAGCGCGACCGAGTTGGCGGTGGTCAGCTGGGTGGCACGAAACACCGTGCCCATGCCCCCTTC